>JALZIY010000119.1 GCA_030860085.1 Bacteroidota bacterium
CACTATGATCGTATGATTGTAGGAGGTATAGTGCCGGTTGGTGATCCTCTTACTTTAGTTACATATAACGCCCTAAAATCTGATTATTTTTTAGAAAGAAGAGAAATGGGCATCATCAATATTGGTGGAGAAGGACAGGTAATGGTTGGAACAAACACGTATAGTCTTAATAAACTTGATTGTCTGTATTTGGGTAAGGGAACGCAAAAAGTAAATTTTGTTAGTAACAGTGCGGAGCAGCCTGCACATTTTTTTATTTTATCTGCGCCTGCACACCAAACCTATCCAAATATTTTAATGAAAAATACAGAATCTACTTCTGTTGTTTTAGGCGCATTGAATACGGCCAATGAAAGAATAATTTATAAGTATATCCACCAGGATGGCATAAAAAGTTGCCAGTTGGTAATGGGCCTGACCGTATTAAAAGAAGGTAGTGTTTGGAACACTATGCCAGCACATACACACAACAGACGCATGGAGGTGTATTGTTATTTTGAT
Organism: Bacteroidota bacterium; assembly: GCA_030860085.1. Lineage (GTDB taxonomy): Bacteria > Bacteroidota > Bacteroidia > Chitinophagales > Chitinophagaceae > Flavisolibacter. Next base: position 502 of record JALZIY010000119.1, read on the forward strand.
TTAGCACAAGATCAAAGAGTGTTTCATTTTATGGGCGAACCACAGCAAACAAAGCATTTAGTGATAGCCAATAATGAAGCAGTTATTTCTGCGCCATGGTCTATTCATTCAGGGTGTGGCACTACTAATTATTCTTTCATTTGGGGAATGGCAGGAGAGAATCAATCTTTTACTGACATGGATTTTATAGCAATTAACGATTTAAAATAAAGTATTAATTTTTTTAAAAACTCAAGCTTATATATGAAAATCAGAATTTTTTATTTGTTGCTTACACTGTTTTCTTTTATGGCTGCCTCGGCACAAAGTAAAGTTGTAACAGGCCGCATCACCGGGCAAAACGGCGAAGCTTTACCGGGTGTAACAGTAACCGTTAAGGGAACAAGAAGTGCTACTTCAACCAGTAGTGAGGGCCGCTATTCTATTAGTGTTCCAGGCGACAATGCTGTTTTAGTGTTTAGTTATGTAGGCAACAAAACACAGGAGATCAGTGTTGGTGATAAAACATCTATTGACGTATCGTTGCAAGAGGAAACATCTTCTTTAAATGATGTTGTTGTTGTTGGTTATACTACGCAACGCAGGCGGGATTTAACCGGCTCTATTTCTTCCGTTGGTGCAAACCAATTAAAAACTGTACCGTTGTCATCAGCTGCAGAGGCATTGACAGGTCGCCTTGCCGGCGTGCAGGTTACTACTACCGAAGGAGCTCCTGGTGCAGATGTAGTTATTCGTATTCGGGGGGGCGGTTCAATTACACAGGATAATGCTCCCATCTATATTGTTGATGGGATACAAGTAGAAAATGCTTTGTCTGTAATTTCTCCACAGGATATTGCTTCTGTTGACGTGTTGAAAGATGCTTCAACCACCGCTATTTATGGTGCACGAGGTGCAAACGGAGTAGTGATTATTACAACTAAATCAGGAAGAGTTGGTAAAACACAAATTACTTACAATGGCTCATTTGGCTTTAGAGAAATTTTTAAAAAAATGGATGTGTTGAGGCCATACGACTTTGTTACCTGGCAGTATGAAAAGGCCAGACTTACAAATGATACTTCTTTTAACAGGATATACGGCAGTACATGGGATACTTTACAGAATTATAGAAATGTACCTTTTGTTGATTGGCAGGAAGAAGTTTTTGGAAGAAAAGCCGGTTACCAAAATCATAATGTGGCCCTTAGCGGTGGCAATCAAAGCACAACTTTTAATTTAAGCCTTACGTCAAATAACGAAGAAGGAATATTACTTGAATCGGGCTTTGACAGGAAACTGGTAAATTTTAAAATAGATCACCGGGCTTCAGATAAATTCAGATTTGGATTAACCGCCCGCTACCAGGATCAGATAATTAGAGGAGCTGGTACAACCACCAGCGGAACAAGAACTACAAACCGTCTTCGCCATAGTATTCAATACAGGCCTTTCGAAATTCCAACAGTTCCTGATGCAGATCAGTTTGATGAAGATTATTATATACGGTCTGCAAACATTGTAAACCCTGTTATTCTTACTTCAGCGGAGTATAGAAAAAGTTTTACTAAAGGAACCAATCTCAGTGGATATGTCAGCTATAATATTCTTAAAAACCTGACATTTAAAAGCACTGGTGGTTTCGATAATACCAATGTTCGGCTTGACCAGTTTTTTAGCAGGATAACAGGCACTGCACGCAACTTCGCTTCGCTTCCGGTTGCTTCTATAGGACAGCAAAATAGTGTAACGATTAACAATTCCAACACACTGCTATATTCCCTGAAAAATTTCAAGGGAAATCATGATATTGATTTTTTACTCGGCCAGGAAATTTACGAAACGCGTTCAAAATTCAATGCTGTTGAAACACGTTATTTTCCGGCTGATATATCACCCGATAAAGCCTTATCAAATTTTAGCCTTGGCTCACCCCCTTCCGGCGCTGCCCAGCCCAGGCCTACAACAAATGAAACACCGCCGAACCGCATTCTTTCATTTTTTGGCCGTGCTAATTATGCGTATGGAAGTAAATATCTTGCCAGCTTTTCTCTGCGTGCAGACAGATCAAGCAAATTCAAATATGAAAATGGAGTTTTGATTTTTCCTTCCGGCTCAGCAGCATGGAGATTCTCACAAGAACCTTTTATGGAAAATGTTTCCTGGCTTTCTGATGGTAAACTGCGTGTTGGTTTTGGTACTGCGGGCAATAACAGGATAGGTGATCTTTTATATTTGCAATTATATGGCGTTACAGGTGAATATGCTTTGAACCACACACTTCTACCTGGCTTTTCACCTTCCGCTTTAGCAAATGAAAAATTGAAATGGGAAAAAACAGTTTCAAAAAATATTGGGCTGGATCTTTCTTTTTTCAAAAACGGGGTCCAATTTACAGTAGATGCATACAAAAATGATGGGGAAGATCTTTTATTAGCAGTAGCCATTCCACCTACCTCAGGTTATACATCGCAATTGCAGAATGTAGGTTCTACTTCAAACAAGGGAATAGAATTTCAGCTTAATGGAAATGTCATTGAGCAAAAAGATTTTTCATGGACATCTAATTTCAACATCTCCTTTAATAAAAATAAAGTGGAAGATCTGGGCGGACTTACCCAACAAACCCGCAACTCTGGTTGGCAGGGATCTGATGGGGCCGATGATTACCTGGTGAAAGTAGGCGAACCGATTGGTTTAATGTACGGGTTTGTAACAGATGGATTTTATAAGATAGAAGATTTTAATTATAATGCAACAACTGCTGTTTATACACTGAAAGCAGGTGTTCCAAATGCACAAAATATATCCGGTACGCTCCGGCCCGGCGCTCTTAAAATAAAAGACGTAAATGGTGATGGAGCTATTACAACAGATGGTGACAGAACGATCATTGGAAACGCAAACCCCAAATTTACCGGGGGCTGGAATAACAATTTTGCTTACAAAAATTTTGACCTTAGTGTATTTGTAAACTTTGTTGCAGGCAATGATATATATAATGCCAATAAAATCGAGTGGACCGATGGTACGTTTCCAAATCTTAATTTATTAGGTATTATGAGAGACAGGTGGAGAAATATAAATGACCAGGGAGTACTGGTGACAGATCCAGTTGAACTGGCTAAACTGAATGTTAACACAACGCAATATTCACCTCCTGCAGCACAGCGTTACTTTTTACGTTCGGATGTTATTGAAGATGGTTCTTTTCTTCGCTTTAATAATATCTCATTAGGATATACACTTCCAACAACGCTAACGAAAAAAATTAGACTTTCGCAATTGAGATTTTACGCAACGGTGAATAATCTTGCTGTTATAACAAATTATTCTGGCTTCGACCCGGAAGTAACAGCAAGAAGAACAGACCCCCTTACACCAGGTGTGGACTTTGGAGCCTATCCTCGCAGCAAAACCTGGGTGTTTGGTTTAAACATTACTTTTTAATAAATGAAATTGTTTTTAATATGAAAAAGATATCTTCTAAACTTTCCATTACACTCCTATTGCTGTTTTTATTTTCAGCTTACAGTTGTAAAAAATTTACAGATGTACAGCCTGTTTCTCAATACAGCATTGAAGAAGTATTCTCTGATGTATCAAATGCCACCTCGGCTGTAATAGGTGTGTACGATGAATTATCGGGCGATAATGGCTACGGTATTCGCATCAATCTTTATTATCCCTACGATTCGGATGAAGGGATTGTGAGTGGTAACCTTGATAATGGTCGCAGGGGAATTGGCCGATATCAGCTACTGCTTTCCAACGCAGAATTACGCAATCCATTTATTCAATTATACCGCGGTATCGAAAAAGCAAATCTTGCTATTGAACAAATACCTTTAATGGCACAGTATGCAAATGGCACTGAAACAGAGCAAAGAGATTTAAAACGTTTGCACGGTGAGGTGCTCACTTTAAGAGCACAATTTTTATTTGAATTAATAAGAAACTGGGGTGATGTTCCGGCACCCTTTATTCCTGCTTATCAACAAACCGACCTTTTTATTCCGCAGGCAAACCGCGACTCAACCTACGACAAATTATTAGCTGACCTGGCCCTTGCAAAAGAAATGGTTCCCTGGAGAACTGAAGTTCCGAGAAATGAACGCATTACTAAAGGAGCTGTAAAGGCATTGAGAGCAAAGATTGCCCTATTCCGTGGAGGATATTCTTTGCGCAGCGAATCAAAAATTATGGAACGCAGGGCCGATTATCTTACTTATTATAAAATCGCAAAAGATGAGTGTGCCGAGATCATGGCGAGAAGAGATCAGCATACGCTAAACCCAAGTTTTGAAGATGTATGGCGCAAGGTTACAGCCTTTACGCAAGATCCCCAGGGCGAAATTATTTTTGAAACGGGTGCAGGTGGTGGCAATTCAAACTCCGACAGCCGTATGGGCAATTACGATGGCCCAAGGTTAGATGCTTCTTCAAGATATGGGGCAGGAGGCGGTGGCATTTTGATACTTCCTAATTATTTCTATGCTTTCGATTCTATTGATACCCGTAGAGATGTAACTATTACTTATTACCAGGTTCCTTCTGCTACTAATATTAAAAGCATGCGACGCTTGGGAGAATTGACTAATGGAAAATATAGACGGGATTGGCGTGTTCCCTTACTTCCGGGTACGGTTTTAAACCCTGGCTACAACTGGTCATTCATTCGCTTTTCCGATGTGTTGCTCATGTTTGCTGAAGCGGACAACGAAATAAATGGTGCACCATCGGCAGCCGCCATCACAGCCTTTGAAGAAGTCAGAAAAAGAGCTTACAGGGGAAATGCTGCATTAATCGGTATAACACCTACTGATAAAGCTGGATTTTTTAATGCGATCGTTAACGAACGTTTCCTTGAGTTTGGTAGCGAGGGCATCCGTAAATACGATTTAATCCGCTGGAATTTATTAGCTACAAAAATTGCTGAGACAAGAACCAAGATTCAGCAAATAAGGGATGCAACAGGACCTTATACAAACGTGCCGCAATATATATACTGGAGAAATGTAGGAGAAGAAATACAGTTTTTTGCTAACTCTCCTTTTTACCAAACCACACAGGTTCCCTCGCCAACTACAGGTTGGACAAGATTGGATTGGAGACAACATTTAACAACAAACCTTATTGATGCCATGCAACTTCACCTTGGCATCGCCAGATTTTTTACACCAAATAAAAGTGAGTTATTCCCATTTGACCAGGCTACACTTGATTCATATCAAGGCAGGTTGAAACAAAATCCGAATTATTAACCTGAGATTTTAAAATATAGAATAAAGCTGCTGCAATGCAGCTTTATTTATAAATTCTGACGATGCGATTTATTTATTTTATTTCAGTTTTGCTTTTTAGTTTTTCGGGTTGCGCCCATTCAAAAAAAATAACATCAGGTAATACTGCAGTAAATGAAGAACTGGCATTTCCCGGTGCAGAAGGTTTTGGAAAGTTTACAAAAGGAGGTCGCGGGGGTACAGTCATCTTTGTTTCCAATCTGAATGATAATGGGCCCGGAAGCTTGCGTGAAGCTGTAAATAGCAGTAAACCCAAGATCATTGTTTTTACCGTCTCAGGTACTATTCATCTTTCATCTCCCTTAAGTATTAAATCTAACACTACCATCGCAGGACAAACTGCTCCCGGTGATGGCATTTGCACTGCCGACTATCCGGTTCAACTTGGAGGGGATAATATCATAATCAGATTTATGCGTTTCCGCATGGGAGATAAAAATCAAAACAAAGGAATGGTTCATGGTTCCGGAAGCGATGATGCACTTGGTGGCGGTAAAAGAAAAAATATTATTATAGATCATTGCAGTATGAGCTGGAGTACGGATGAAGTGCTCAGTGTATATGGCGGGGACAGCACAACACTTCAATGGAACCTTATTGCTGAACCTCTGAATTATTCTTATCATTTTGAAGAAGGTGGCACTGATTTTCAACGCCATGGCTATGGTGGCATTTTGGGAGGGAGGCATATCTCTATTCATCATAACCTTTATGCACACTGCGTAAGCCGCACACCGCGTTTTGATGGCAATCGAAACATTAAACCTGATATCGAGTTAGCTGATTTCAGAAATAATGTGATATACAACTGGGGAGGCAACAATGTTTATGGAGGTGAAGGAGGGCAATACAACATAATAGGCAATTATTACAAGCAAGGTCCAAATACAAATAAAAACACGCAATACCGTATTGCCAATCCTTTTAAAAGAGAGCCGGATATCCCCTTTGGCAAATGGCATGTGGCAGGTAATTATGTGGTAGGCAATGAAAAGGTAAGTGCTGACAATTGGAAGGGTGTGATGATGGATAAGGGAACTGATGCAGATGCAGAAGCAGCAAGGATGAAAATACCATTTAATGTAGTACCGGTCACCACACAAAATGCACAAGCAGCGTATGAGTTGGTATTAAAGAATGCAGGTGCAAGTTTTAGCAGGGATACATTAGATGAACGCATTATTAATGATGTAAAAAATAAGACAGGTAAAATTATTGATGTACAGGGCGGGTTTCCACATGGCACTGCTTATGAACAAA
>JALZIY010000120.1 GCA_030860085.1 Bacteroidota bacterium
ATATATGGTTTAGGCAAGGGCAACAGTGAACTATTGGGTTGTTTAATATCAGCCCTACGTTGCAATACTTGCCAAAGCTGCTCCAGGTGCGCTTTTAATGACAATCCTTCTTTTACTTTAACGGATGGTACAACTGGTAAAGTAAAATTTTCAGTGACAAATGCTTTCAAATCAAATGTTGGAGAATCTTTTGTTTTTTCTGATTCATATTTTTTTAAAATAATATCAGGTGAATGTTTAGATACCGCATCAACGAAGGTTTTATTATCCGGAAAAATTCTTTTTAGTTGCACTTCTTCAAACAACTTCCCCCAAATTTTATCAGGTGTTTGAACATCTTGTTTTTGTGCAAATACCAGGAATGGAATGAATAAAAAAAAGCAATTAATTGCTTTGCAATATTTGCTTGAAAAAATATTAAAGGAGTGATGCTTCATAATAGTCTACAACGGTTTGTTTGTTGCAATTAAATATAAGTAAATGTTATTGATTTAAATGATGCTACTATCGGTTTTAAAAAGACCTGACAGGTATTAAATACCTGTCAGGTCTGCATCTTATTATTTATAATTATAACTATCTTATTTGAGCGAAAATGAAGCCCCGAAGTTTATAGTATAATCCGAAAAAGCCGCATCGCCCTGGGCATAGACTCCCGTCTTTGTTGTACGGATTTTATCAGGAACACTTTGTGTCCGGTTTCTTTCTACAGCAAAAGGAAGGGAAATATAGAATTGTGTTTTTTTTATTTTATACGCAACAACAGGTTCTACCGAAATAACGTATCCGGGTCTTCTAAATCCATTACTCCCGCCGATCAGGTCTTCTGCAGGCACACATTCCATTCGCATGCCTCCGGAAAAAGAAAACTTATCATATGCGTAGTTTGCTCCCACACGCAACATGTACTGATCCGGCACACTCATTACATCACTGCCATAAGCTATGGCAGTGGCGGAAGACGCAGAACCCCTGGCTGTAGAAACTCCATTCTGTTCCCTTGGGTTGGAAAGGTAAAAAGCATTTAGATAAACACTTATGGTTTTTGAAAACGAATAAAAACTATTAGCTTCCAGGGTGATGCCGGTGCCGCCATCTCCTAATTGAATTGATTGATCTACAGGGCCCAAAAGCTTTACGCTATCATTCTTATAGAAATAATCCTGGTACCGATAATCCCCGGTAGGCAATTTAAAACCTAAACCGATTTGCACGTTTGCACGTGATGATTTTGATGGATTAAGTAACCAATAATAAGTCGCCATGCGTGCATCCCCCAAGCCAAATGAATGTGTGCTCCGGCGGGCATCTAATTTGGTACTTGAATTTCCATAATGCTCATACATAGAAGAACGGGCATTACTTATAACCGGAACAAAAAGTCCTAATGACCAGCGATTATTTAACTGCCTTAAAATACTAAATTCAGTAGAAGCAAAATGATTAATCACTTCTGTGCCTGCCTCTATACGTTCTTTTTGTTCTTCCTTTCCCACAAAGTGTTTGTATGACTTGAAATAACGATTGTTTACACCCAATGTCCAATTGCTCATGACCGCATGATCAGCCTCCCCGTGTTGTGGCATCATAGTACAAGTGCCGCCATTGCTGCGAATAGCAACACAACCTTGTGAATTGATGTTTGTATGAAAGAATAGAAACGCAAAGCATAAAATTAAATATTTCATAAAAAAAATTGTTGCTTAATTTTTTAAGCAGGTTTTTTAAATGTTAGTTTTTTTACAATAAATTCTCCTATTTCTGTGCCTACTTTATTGCCTTGTTCCAGGTCAGAGCGATAATGTATGCCTCCGTACAACCTGGACCATGAAGCCTCCAAAGCCGCATCTCTAAATGATTTAAAAGAACGGTTTGTAATGCCGAACTCAAGCCCTGATGTATCTGTATAAGAAAAATTATCACCATAAAAATGTGTCATTACTTCCGCAGACGCAGCAGATATAATTGAGTGTCCGCTCACGTACGATGGAAATGGAGGTGTTTGAATATAAGGTTGCCAGGATGGGTCAAAATATTTATTAATTACCGTCTCCGGACGAACACTATTAATTTTAAATTTTGTATCCCAGCAGGAAATAAATCCATCAAACAATGCGATGGAAGTAGCGGTGTAGGAAGCAACAGTCGTATTAAAATCAGTGCCGGATTTTTTTGCAGCAATTCCTACAATATTCATCCAATGCCCGGGCGGTGAAAACTTTTTAGTCGCATACATCACGTGCCCAATCACGTGTAATTTAAAAGGATTGTCATCAAAAAAATCAGCAATATGTTTTTGATCTTCCGTCAGGTTTTCGCCTACCGTTTTAACTTCCAATAATTCTTTGCTGTAAGCAGATGTAGAATCTTTTACGTTATAAACAGGTGGCGGTGGAGGTGTAAATTGTGCCGCCGAGTCAAGCACTAACGGACGAATGTCGCACCAGTGCGGTTCCATTGCTTGTGCATAGGCAGGAGGCGTTGGAATCCATCGCCCTTCTTCTGTATTTACCGAATACCTTTCTGCACTACGTGTTTCTGCATAGTTATCGCCTTTGCTCCACTTCATAATAACAGCAGTTACAGTATCGCTAAACGAAACAGTGTTTTCTAAAATATCCGAAGGCATTCCTGCACTATCTGCTTTATATTTTAATTCTTCCCAATATTCCAATAATACACCTTCGGGAAAAGTAACCGCATTGCCAACTTTTACAAAAGACAAAAGAGCGGCTAACTGAAAATCTATTTTTTTATCTGCCGGGGGCTTTGGCATTTTAGGTAAATGCTTTATTTGTCCTGCAAGCGATTGGTAACCACTGTCGCCCGCAGCAATACATTCATAAGCAGCAATGTTTGCGTAAGCGTAATTGCGGGAGGCAATGACAGGCGGAAAATTATTATAGAGAACTACATCATTTAATTTCTTGACTGTTTTACAATACAAGATTGGATCCTGTGTAAATTTTGTGTAATCCTTATCCTCCTTGCAGGAAAATAAGCCTGCAACTATGCAGCACAAATAGAAAAATATTTTCATGATTTTTTTAAAAATTAGAAATGGAAATGCAATAGATCAACTGATGAATTGCATATGCTCAGGCGGTTGTTCTTCTACTAAAGAGAATGTTGAGGAGATTATTTTTGCATGGAAAATGAAATACTTCTTACCTATTTTATAAACAGGATTAAATGAATATGCGGAAAGTTGTTCGCAAAATTCGGGAAGCACATTTTTTAAAGAAGTATTTTTTTTATTTTGTGATGAGCCAGGGATATCATTTGACATTTTAAAAAAGTCAACTTTAGCTGATTGCAATTTTTGATGTATTTTATCTGGTAAACACAATAATTCAAGGCTGTCGTTACTTACACGCCTCTTTACATATTCGTATTCAATCCCTTCAATCTCTATTGACCCATAAGCCCTTTCATATTCTTTTGAGTTAGTGTAATAAGGAAGATTTAAAGGTGTTTTTATAGAGATTAAGTCAGCATCATCATATTGTTCATTATCCAATTGCAAGGCCAAATTACTTTCATTGGTTCTCTGCATAAAACTGATGACCATACTGTAACCAAACAGGTTGAACAACAAAACAAAAAGAAATAATATAGCAGTTAACTGTTTCATTAAAAAGAAGTGATACAATATTACAAAATGTTTATTGCAAAACCGTTCTACGAGCTAATTAATAAATTGAGAAGCTGGTAAAAAATCAAAGGGATTTTATTTATATTAATTAAAAGGATTCGTTTTTTTTCAAAGGCCTTCATGCCTTGAATAATAATTACTTCTGCTCTCTTCATACTATCTACTTTTTTGTATTGCCACAAGAGTTGATAATGAATAAACCCGTCCGAACGACGTCAGTCGGGCGGGAAGTTGCAAACCCCGAAGAGGCTGATGTTTTTATAATATATAGGTAAATTAGGAGTATAAAACCCCGAAGTTTTAAAATCTTATTTATTACATGCAGGGAACATTTTCTTAAATCTATCCGTGTAGTTTTTGCTGTAAAGAGAAGATCTGATCAGCAATAACTGGAAGACAGAATTGCATAAATACATTGTCGGCATCATTAAAGGTAAAGAGCAGAAGTCTATCATTGTAAATGGCATGCCTGATTATGTACATGCCTTCTTTGCTTAGGGCCAGCTATAGCATATCGGATTTAGCACGGCTCTTATGCCTGGACTATTTCAATGACTAAAAAATGTTTTTATAAAACCATTCATCAAATTATTTTCTGCTTAGAACAATAAACCCAACTGCAATTCCTGCAAATAACAATAGCCTTTTTGTACGGAGAGAGGGTGATGATAAGGAAGTATTGCGCCAACCGCCATCTATGCCGCTGCCATATTCTACTGCATGCAGAACATTGCCACTTGTATTTTTAATGGGATGAGCCTGTTTTAAATAAGCCCTGATGGCAGCAGAAGTAATATTGCGGCTGAGTGTAGGAAAGAAATAATACGCCACGCGCAAAAATCCTGATGCAGCGCCAACGGTAGTTCTTGGTTGCGGATTATTGACCAGTGAAATAATAGCTTTCGCCAGTTTGCGTGGATCATACACAGGCGGTGCCGGTTTTAAAGACTTACCTGTATAATTAGCTGCATGCTGCATGCCGGGTGTATCTAAAAAACCAGGATATAAATCACAAATATGAATGTTAGGATATTGATTAAGCTCTCCTTTCAGCGATTCAAAAAAACCACGTAAACCAAATTTGCTGGCAGAATACGCTGCCATATAAGGAGTAACAAACCAGCCGCCAACTGAAATATTATTTACCAACATACCATAGCCCTGCTGTTTAAAATAAGGCAACACGGCATGAGCCCCATGAATGTAGCCGATCAGGTTAGTACGAATCACCGCCTCATTTATTTCCGCAGGTATGTCTTCCAATGCACCTGCAGCCAACACACCGGCATTATTAATCCAGATATCAATACATCCTCCAAATTCAAAGGCAGTTTTGGCAAGATCATACACATTTTGTGCATCACGTGTATCTGTAAGCACTACACGAACAGTGGCACCAAGTATCTTACATTCTTCAGAAACTTCATCCAATGCTTGCTGTCTGCGTGCTGCTAACACTAACCATGCGCCCTGTTTGGCGAACTCGATTGCTATAGCCCTGCCTGCTCCGCTGGAAGCACCTGTAATGACTACTCGTTTGCTATTAACGTTTTTATATTCTTTTTCCATTGTTTGTTTTTTGAATAAGCACAACAAGCAGGCCACAGGTATGGGTATTTAGAACTGCCTATGCTTTTCTAAAACTCATAGTTACATGAAAAAAATTAAATCATTATGACTAAGTCTTTAGGTGCATTTACTGTATCTTTTATACTTCTTTAAAACGCAATCAAATTGTAAAACCCTCATCATGAAAAAATACTTTACCCTATCGATATCAACCGCTTTTTTGTTCTCCTTTTTAAACAACACAAAGAAAATAGCACAGCATCTAAAACCTCTAAAAAAAATAACTCAGATAGTTCTAAATCAGAATCTCCTAAACCCCATACACTCATCTCGAAAAGAATTGTACGATACTATATTCCATATGGATAGTATGAAGTTTCAACGCCTTCAATTCAAAAGATATTTAGAATTTAAAACCAGTTAGGCAAGGACCTTGAAGCCTCCCGGAATAATGGGTGTTCGTAATTATCAACAAACCATTTAAGCATTTTCTGATCTGTTACAAAAGATTATGTTACCTAAAAGAGAGTTAGTGAAAGGAAGTATGGAAATCTATCTTATTGAAGACATATGGGCCATACAAACCGGAAAACATACGTTTTGCCATAGAAAAATGGAAAGCTGGACTGCGAACATTTAAATTAGTCCAACTCTGGCAAAAGATAGAGAGTGGAAAGTAACAAGGATTATCACTTATGATTATTAAACTTCTCTACGATGTACTTACAGTCTCCTGCCAATTATAAGCAAATTATAAAAAGGTGCAGCAACAGACAAAGTACAAAATCAGGCTCTCCTTTTTATTTAATTCAACAATCCCATAATTGATTGGTAGAGTTGGTCTTTTGTAAATGGCTTTTCTAAATAGTTGTCTGCGCCGTTTTCCATGGCCACATCTTTTGCAGAAGCATCATACCCCGAAATCATGATGATTTTAATGGAAGGATAGTTTTGTTTAATATAGCTGATAAAATCAACTCCGTATCCATCCGGAAGTTTATTATCAAGTATAATCACAGAAGGTTGTTCTTTTTGAAGATATTCATCTGCAGCCAAAAGACTGTTTACATGATCCAATTCCAGCTCTTTTCCGTTCAGTAAGACGTTTAATAATAAACACATATCCCTTTCGTCCTCAATGATAAGCACCTTTGGTGCTTTTTTACTTTGAGGTGTGGTGTTTTTCATATTTAATTTTTTAAAATTCTTTTTTATGGTTTACCGGTATTTACAAAGGCAATCTTAATTTTTTATTGTTGGAGTATCAATAACAAATCGTTCCAATATCAAAAGAACGAAATTTTTTTGTTACAAATCATGTGAGCAAAATATTTTGTGAATACATACACTAAAAAATTCCATCATATTATGCTTTTCAACACATCCCGGGCCCCCTCTCCTGGTGTCTATCAGGAAATGATTGTTTTAGAAACGACGCATCGACTCACGCATGATCGACTTTTTTGAGAAATTTAGAATAGCAGCTAAGTCTTTCGTTATCAGTTATAGAATGTCATTCAGATAGCTTAACCTATCTTTTAAAAGATAATAAAAATTAATATTTCGAACTCCATTTTTCTTAGCTTTAAATAAAATGTTAGGATTACAAATAAGATTGCCGAACGCCTGGTAGAACTATGCCGGAAGGGGCAGTTTGCACAGCACAAAAAGAATTATTGACAAAGGAGGCAGTTACATTTAAACATCATAACTC
>JALZIY010000150.1 GCA_030860085.1 Bacteroidota bacterium
AGACCAGTAATGAATCCTGTAAGTGTTATTAGCGGTAATGATTTATAACCTACCTCGTAGCATTGCCTGATGACTTCTTTTATCTGAAAAGGAGGTTTGAACACTTCTTTAAAAAACCTTGCCGTAAATGTAAAAGCACTATGAATGCCCAGGAAAAATTCATTAATTTTTTTCCCCCGCTTTAAAGCAACAGGTTTGAATATTTTTAGTTTCATACTAAATAAATACGTTTAAACATTTTTCTTGTTTTGTTCTCCGTAGGCGAAATTCATCATTTGTTGATATTTCCTGCAACCAGATTCCCGAAAGATGTTGAAATTATTTTGGTTTCCATAAAAATGTAAAAACTAAATCAAGGAGCCGGTCCACCTTCGAATTTTTGTAGTCCCTCAGCTTGTACGGGAATGGCGCCATGAGAACCACCTGCACCGTAGACAATGGCATTTTTGTTTTTCAATAGCGTTAGCCTTTTTCAAAATTTGGATAGATGTTGTTAAGTTCTACCGCTCAGTTCCCCTCATTACACAAAGGCATACTTCATTTATTCGCTTCGATAACATTCGCAATGCTCTTCATAAGATCTTCCATCATAGGTAAATTCTCTATGTATTTTTTGTCAGCTTGTATTTTATATGTGTCGTCAATTTTAACGGAATTATTTTCTGTATGCGACGAGTCCCTGCAAATAATTATTTAATTCAATTAGGTTTGCACGGCAGGCTCGTCGGGGAAGTTAGGAAACTATTCCATACGAAATCCTACCAGTAGTGGGTTAAATTTGAAGACGCTTAAAATAGTTTGATTATAAAAACTAAAGTTGATTATTTAGAATTAGGATGTTTACAAAGCTTCCAATAATCAATAATGACCTTTACTGTTGATTTTATTTCTGAGATGCTATTTTCTTTTACAAAGTAACCTTGTACCGTCATTTCATAAGCCTGCTCGATGGCGTGTTTATTTGCAGAAGTTGTATAAAAAATAAAGGGAATAGCTTTTTTCCTTAAATGCGCATCAGCATTTATTTTCTTTTTTAATTCTGTGCCACTCATTCCCGGAAGGTTTACATCGCAAATAATAAAAAAGAAGATGTCAGTGGTTGTTTTCAAAAAAGATAGTGCAGCTTTACAATCATTAAAGAACTTAAGCTGGTTTTGATAACCTAATTCAATGAATGCATCCCTTAAAAAACTTTCGTCATCAAGGTCATCTTCAATAATAATAATTAGCTCGTTTGGTTGCATAAAATAAAAGTGGTAGAGTTAGTTAAAGCAGTTAGGCTGTAAACTACATCTTTACTCTTTATCTGCTACAGTTTTTCTTTCTTAATTATCCTAATTTTAAAAACCTGTTTTTCTAAAACTAAAGCATCCATTATGCAATACGAAGAATTCCGCAAAGCGGGTCATTATCTTGTTGATTATATAGCGGGTTATTTACAAAATGTAGAAGACAAACCGTTGTTTCCTAATGTTGAACCTTCCTTTTTAAATGAACTCTTTGATGAATCAATACCGGACAAGCCCATCTCCTTAGAAGAGATACAAAAACTGCTGGAACAGAAATTAATTCCATACAGTACGCATGTCAATCATCCCGGTTATATGGGATTGATAACGCCATCACCAAATCCTGCCGGCATATTGGCTGATTTTTTGATATCGGCGTTGAATCAAAATCTCGGTGCCTATTCTATTGGCCCCGCAGCCGCGACAATGGAAAGGAGAGTGATACGCTGGCTGAATGATTTGATTGGCTACGATGAAAAGGCAGGAGGAAATTTAACCAGTGGCGGAATGATGGCAAATTTTATTGGTATTAAACTCGGCAGGGATTTTACAACCGGTAATAAAGCGCAGCACGAAGGATTAAATAATAAGTGGGCACTGTATGTTTCGGCTGAACGACATGTATCTATAGACAAAGCAGTAGATGCTGCAGGCATCGGTAGAAATAATTTGAGAGCATTGCCAACTGATGATAATTATTCGTTGCGTATTGATGCACTGGAAGAAGCCATCGAAAAGGATAAGGCAAAAGGCATTAAACCCATTTGCATCATTGGTTTGGCGGGTACAACCAACCTTGGTGCAACCGACGACCTGGAGGCTCTACATAAAATTGCACAAAGAGAAAACTGTTGGCTGCATGTTGATGCAGCTTACGGTGGGGGCATGTTGCTTTCCAATAAATATCCCAACCTGTTGAAAGGAATAGAGTTGGCCGACTCTGTTACAATTGATCCACACAAATGGTTTTATGCACCATTGGATTGTGGTGCCGTGTTGGTAAAAGACCACCAGCGGCTTACCGAATCTTTCGGCATACAACATGCGTATCTCACAGATCAGTCAGACCAAAAAAATGAACGCTATCAATTTTATGTGCATGGCTTTGAACAATCAAAACGTTTTCGGGGCCTTAAGGTCTGGACAAGTTTTAAGCATTACGGCAAAACCAAAATTGGCGAGTGGGTTGATGAAAATATTGACCAGGCAAAGCACCTGCATCAATTAGTTATTGCAGAAAATATTTTTGAATCTGCTACAGAACCTTTAATGTCGGCTATCTGTATTCATTACAAAGCTCATGGATTAAATAATGAGCAGCTAACACAAC
>JALZIY010000153.1 GCA_030860085.1 Bacteroidota bacterium
ATTGGACAATCGTGAGAGATTGGATAATCGTGAATTAATCGTGGGAGATTGGACAATAATGAAGTTATAAGTAAAACTACTCTTTTATTAAGACAAAAACATTATTCGTAAAATTTTTTTTTGGAGTTTTAAAAACGAGCGTAAATTAATTATGTTTCAATCAGTATTGGCGTACTATAAATTAATGGCCGACCTCTAAAACAAAAATCTTCTATATAATATGGACAGCTTAATCCCCGATAGACGTTGATTTAAATAAGACAGAGGAATTATAAAAATGCTAAGAAACCTTAGTGTTATTCACGGTTACTCAGTATTACATTGTAGAATAAAACCGTAAAAGCAGTGCAGAAAAATTTTGTCAGATTCCGAACAATTCTTAGCTTAGTCCATAGATTGACTGTTGTAATTGATTCCTTCTTCCATTCAGAAAAACTGCGATATTCTATTTAAAGTATTTAGACCACGTTAGAAAGAGCTAAAGACTTAGTCATTAAACTATCGGTTTTAAGGACGGCAATTGATTCTTGATTTTGAACATCTTTTGCTGTAGATCGCTGCGCTATCCTTTGTGGCTTTTAACAGTGTACACAGGCCTTGGCAAACGAAAGAAATTACTTTTTAATAAACGTAATATGATAAAACAAGCACACCGTAATTTTTTATTCCCGGCATTTATCGTTATTGTTGCTTTCAGCGGGTGTAAAAAAGAAGACCTCCGATTTAATTCTTCCGAATCAACAGAACATGCCGGAGCGCAGGCCAAGAATGTACACAAAAAAAATTATTCAGGCGAGATGGCCGCAAAGTGGTTTGATTTAGAATTGCAATTAATTAAAACCACCGCTGGTTTTACGCCTCCCGTAGCCTCGCGGGCTCTGGGATATACAGGCGTTGCGTTATACGAAAGTCTCGTACCGGGTATGGGGAATTACGTTAGTTTGAAATCAAAATTAGGGTATGCCTATTCTTTGCCGGCTACTGATATGAACACCAATTACTTTTGGCCGGCGGTAGCTAACGCGGCCATGAAAAGTATTATATCCAATATTTTTATAAGTACAGGCACAGAAAATAAATCATCCGTAAATAATCTCTACAACGAGTGGCATGAGATGTTCACCACTCAAATAACCACGGAAGATTTAGCCCGTTCAGTAGCCTATGGTGAAACTGTGGCCAACATCATATTTGAATGGAGTAAAACAGATGGCGGGCACCAGGCTTATTTGAACAATACGCCTGCCTACACCTTGCCCGTTTTTTCAGGTGCATGGGTGCCTACGGCACCGGCTTTTCAAAATATTCCCGTGCAGGCATTTTGGGGCGGTAACCGGCCCTTCCTCGCAAGGAATGTAGACATTGATTGCATACCTCCGCCTCCTCTCTCTTATTCCACTTCTACACAATCGGCGTTTTATAAACAGGCAGAGGAGGTATACCTTACAGGCCTTCATTTAACCGAAGAACAAAAAAACATCGCTCTTTTTTGGGCCGACGGAGGAGGAACCATTTCGCCGCCCGGCCATAATGTAAATCTTGCTACCCAAATGATCCGCAGCAAACGTTTAAGTCTAACCGAAGCGGCCCAAGTATATGTAAAAGTAGGTATGGCCGTGACCGATGCTTTTATTGCTTGCTGGAAAGGCAAATACCAGTACAACCTCATGCGACCTATTACGTATATTAAACAAAATATAAATCCATCCTGGACCAGTTTACTGGCGACGCCACCATTTCCGGCTTATGCCTCCGGTCATTCTACGGTTTCGAGTGCAACCGCAGAAGTTTTATCAGATATATTCGGCGATAAAGTTGAATTCACAGATCGTACGTACGAACAAACATATGGCATAAGAAATTTTGCGAGTTTTTATGATGCCGCGGAAGAAGCCGCTGTATCCCGGCTTTATGGAGGTATTCATTTCAGAATGGATAACGAAGTGGGATTAGAAAAAGGCAAACTGATCGGTAGGAACATTACTTCAATTAATTTAAAAAAATAGTAAATGCAGTCTTCGCGTTAAAGAGTTATAAGGGTGTATAATGTAAAGACGTCAGATAAATGACGTCTTTTTTTGTGCGCCAGGCATGTGTATCAACTAAGGTGCAAGTCCTGAAGACGATTTACAGTAGGGAGTCTTAGCCAAGCGCAAGGGTGTTCCCGCTATGGCGGGGCAGGCTGTGGGCGACTGCGAATCTGAAAGAAGCTGGCGGCAAACATTCGAGCCTACGAACAGAAACTGAATATAAGGAGGGGTAGCATGGGTGATGTTGGTAAACAAACAAGGCCCATACTGTATGGAATGCTACCCAGTAAATGCAGAGGCCACATGAATGGAAAGCGGATACACTTACTCTGGAGATCTGATGATATGCAGGTGAGTGTATGAGCGAATACACAAACGGCAACTATTGTTGGAACAAAGAACAGCATTAGCTATTATCAGAAGTCAGCAGAGGTTATAGTAAGCCCGAAACGAGCTCCTCCTAAACAAAGAGGTATAGGCCGAAGGCTCACGAAAGGACGAAGGACTGAATGTTAGAATGGCGAAGCGATCAGAACGTTTATGGTAAAGCGACAACAACCGAAACACATCAGAGAACTACCTGTGCGAGGATAAGGCGGAAGCTAAAAGCAAAACACAGGAGGAGTTGAGCCAGGCCACGCAACGAATGAGAACAACGCCGGGAGGAAAGTTTTTTTTTAGTAGTATGTTATTCTGTTTAGCCGGAAATAATTGGATGTAAAAATTCTTCACCACCGGTCTCAGCATGGTTCCAATGGTAAATATTACTGAAGTCGCCGATAATGGCCATGTTATTTTTAAACAACAAACGATGGAATTTTAAATCTTCAATATCCTTTGTTGAAACCTTACGAAACATGGGATGCATGGTGCCGCCGGTTACGCCGGCAGGTTTTGTTGAATCGTATTGAAAAGATGGATCAACCAAGGTGCCTCTTGGATACATAATCGCGGGAACGCCTGTCCCCCGAATATCTAATAAGGAAGGATGATCCAAACCTAAAGTATGTCCATATTCATGCGCTGCAGTGGTAGAGCCTTTATATAAGTTCTCTAATTTAAAATACCCGGTGTTGCAACCCAGCCCATCTACAAAAGAAATATTTCCATGGGCAAATTCTTCTATGCGGAAATAATTATTTCTTGGATCTGTATTTTGCAGCACTTCTAATTCTGTGATGTCTTTTCGCAAAGATGCCATTATATGAAAGCGAACATGATATACTAAATGCGAAAGTTCAATGCGGGCAGCGGGCACATTCCACATGCTTTCAATTTCTTCACGTATCTGCTCCGTTAATTCTTCATTAGCTGCATTACCGTAGGTAATAATATTTGAATGAATAATTATTGCCCTTTCCGATCTGCTTAATTCAACTTCTCCCATTAATCAAATTTCATTGAAAAAAGCTGGGTAACTCCTAAATGTCCTCTTAATTTCATTTGAACGATAGGTTCAATGTTATAGCCATGTGGTTGACTAAAATCTTGCATAAAATATTCAGATAATAAATAGGATTCATTCAGATCGTGGCATTTGCTGCAAATACGTGCTGTTGTATTAAGGGTATCACCGGAGTAAATCAATTCTTTTTTTATAACGCCAATAAATCCTGAGGTTACTTCTCCTGCATGAACACCGGCTTTAAAAGTGGGAACCCTTCCGTAAAATTTTTGATATTTCTTTCCATTTCGTTCCAATAAATAAAAGGCATTACGGATAAATTTCAGGCTTTTTAATTTGTTCTCTGCTGTGTTTGGCCAGGTAATGACAATTTCATCGCCTACATATTGATAAATTTCTCCATCGTTTGCCAATACGGACATAGTAACATCCGCAAAAAAACGCCGCAGCATTCGAAAATATTTTTCATGACCTAATTCTTCAGCAATCGCAGTAGATTCATTTATATCCAAAAAAATGTAAATACGGTTTTCATTAATTGGTTTATGGTATTTGCCTATCAATGTGCTCCAGAACATCCCCGGGCCATATTTATCTGTTACTTCCAAAAAAGAAATGGAAAGAAGCGTCATTAAGCCCATATCAAGAAAGAAAATTGCAAATGTTCTTGTCTGAACAATTTTTGTAAAAAAACTATTAATATAATCCTGGAAGTTGCCAGGATACATAAAAACGAAGTAGACCATCAGCAATAAAAAACTGATCAGGACCAAAATAAAAATATTGATAAGCAGCTTTAATAAACTCGAAAGCCAAACCGGTTGATGATTGAACGCAGGCTTAAGGTAAAATACAAGAATGCCGGTAACTAAAAAACCGATGATCCCGAACGCCAGGATAAAACGAGTCAATGAAACCTGTACGCCCAGGTCGTTACCGGGCCTGATAAGATTTTCGAAAAATACAATCCCAAAAACTATCCAGATAACCGCAATAGAAAGCACTAACCGTAACCGGTAGAACAATAATTTTCTTGGCATACCAACTTTAAAAATAATAAGGTTAGGCGCAACTTCAAATTAGTGTAGTGTAAACTTTAAGCAATCTCATTATTTATTACACGAATTTTCTACAAATTACACGAATTATAAGGCCGGTATTATATCATTCGTGTAATTTAATTGAGTTTGTAATTATTGAAGCGCCACCATATCCTTACTTATCAATAGGCATAAATGGGAGCTAATTCCGGACAGGTTTTCCTCCCTTTAAAACGCTTTGAATTCTTTCAAGTGTTTTCTTTTCGCCACAAAGAGAAAGAAATGCTTCGCGTTCAAGATCTAATAAATATTGTTCACTAACTAATTGAGGTTCGCTTAGATCGCCGCCACACATTACATAGGCCAGTTTTTTTGCAACTATAGAATCGTGTTCGGTAGCATAGTTAGCTTGACGCATTCCGTGTATACCCGCATACAAAGCCCCCAGGGCAGTACGTCCCAACACTTTAATATCTTTCCGTTGTACCGGCATCATGTAACCGCTGTCGGATAATTCTACCACGGATTTTTTAGCATCTGAAATTCTTCGTGATTGATTAATGAGCACTTCATCCAGACCCTTACGGTAAATACCTAAGTCAAAAGCTTCTGCTGCCGAAGTTGCCACCTTAGCTGTGGCAATGGTTAAAAAACGAGTTTTTAAGGTTATAGTTTCCGGTTCATCTTCGTGCATTTCATCTGAGGCACGCAATACAAATTCTTTCGTGCCACCCCCACCCGGAATTAAGCCCACTCCCAATTCTACCAGCCCTGTATAGGTTTCTGCAGCAGCACAAACCTTATCACTATGCAAACTCATTTCACAAGCCCCACCCAATGCCAGGCCATGCGGGGCAACCACAACGGGTATCGAAGAGTAACGCACTTTCATAATCGTATTTTGAAACAGTCTTATTGCAAAATCCAGTTCATCATATTCCTGTTCAATGGATAGCATAAATATCATCCCTACATTGGCGCCTGCACTAAAATTCGGGCCTTCATTTGCAATCACTAAACCTTTATAATTCTTTTCCGCTAATTCAATTGCTTTATTTATGCCTGATAAAACATCACCACCAATCGAATTCATTTTGGTATTCCACTGAATACCTAATACAGCATCTCCCATATCATAAACATTACAACTGCTGTTTTTCCATACTTCCTTATTATTCTTTAAAATGATAAATTCAAAAGCGCCCGGTATTTCTTTATACGTTTTTGTTTGCGGATCATATGAAAGGCGTTTGCTATTTTCTACTTTATAAAAATTTTTATTACCCGCAGCAATCATTTCTTCAACCCACGGTGCTACAGTATAACCCCGTCCGACCGGGTCATCCGGGCGGGCTGCCGTTTTCATTGCATCAATTGTCCGGGCTACGCCCAGCACATCCCAAGATTCAAACGCACCAATTTCCCAACCAAAGCCAGCCATCATGGCATCATCAATTCTATACACTTCATCACTGATCTCTGGAATACGATGAGAAATGTAAGAGAATAAACCATAGTGAAAATGACGATAAAATTCACCGGCCTTGTCTTGAGCATTCACCAGCATTTTTAGTCTTTGCTTCAAATCATCAATAGGTTTTGCTACATCAACAGATGTAAACTTTGGTTTTGCACGAAGCTTGTATTCCAGTGTTTCAAGGTCTAATGTATAAATCTCTGTTTCTCCGGCCCCATCCCGCCCTCTCCCGGTGGGGGAGGAGTTGCGAACTTTCATAAAAAATCCTTGCCCGGTTTTATCACCGAGCCAATTATTTTCCACCAGTTTGTTTAACCACGTTGGAATTTGAAAAGCTTCTTTTGCTTCATCATTCGGGCAATTATCGTACACGCCTTTAGCTACTTTTACAAGGGTATCAATACCTACTACGTCAGCAGTACGGAAGGTAGCTGATTTGGGTCGGCCAATGATAGGACCAGTTAGTGCATCTACTTCATCAATCGTTAACCCTAATTTTTCTAACAATTGAAATATAGCCATAATGCCATACACACCAATGCGGTTGGCAATAAATGCTGGTGTGTCTTTAGCCAGCACTGTAGTTTTTCCTAAATAAAGATCACCGTAATGCATTAGGAATTTAACAACTTCAGGATCGGTACCAGGTGTGGGAATTATTTCCAACAAACGCAAATAACGGGGCGGATTAAAAAAATGTGTACCGCAAAAATGTTTTTTAAAATCGGCTGATCGGCCTTCGCTTAATAAATGAATGGGTATGCCCGAAGTATTTGAAGTTATTAGAGTACCCGGTTTTCTAAACTCATCCACTTTTTCGAAAAGAGATCTTTTAATATCGAGGCGTTCAACCACTACTTCAATGATCCAATCATAGCCGTCAATGTCTTTAAAGTTATCATCAAAATTCCCCGTGGTTATTTTTTTAACTACGCCTTTATGATAAGCAGGCGATGGATTGCTTTTAATAGCCGCCTGTAGCGCATCATTTACTATTTTATTTCGCTGTTGATCTCCTCCGATAGTGGTGTCTAAAGGGGCTGCAATATCTAATAACAAAACCTGCAGTCCTATGCCAGCAAAATGAAGTGCTATCCGGGAACCCATTACACCACTGCCTAAAACTGCAACTTTTTTTATTGTTCGCTTGCTCATATTAAAATTTATGTTCTCTCACTGAAAACGCGGAAGTATAATTGTTTAGGATTCGAATTGATTCGTAACTAAATAAAGAATCTAAATTCTTTACCGCAAGCGATCCATGCTTTTAATCAGCATTTTATCCTTCCAAATACCGCGTGCCGATAAAGTAAAACATCCCAAAATTGCAAAATAAAAAATTGCCCAGATGGCTACATTTCCACTTGCAAAATTTCCTATTTCAAGAAAATAAACAGTAAGTAATATTACCGTTAGAAAAATTCCTAAGTAACACAAC
>JALZIY010000167.1 GCA_030860085.1 Bacteroidota bacterium
TTTCGGTAATTGCACCAATATCTTCTTTGGAAGCCTGGTTTTTTTCTTTTACGTACGTAGGGAAGTTATTTTTAAAATAATAAAATAGAAACAACAATATAGCAGTAGCCAATATTATAATTATTGATTCCATATAATAAAACTAAATTTTATGTCACCAACATGCCTGCAAAAACATCGGTCACAAAATGTTGGCCAAAATACACACGGAGATAAGCAATAGCTATCTAAAATTGCAAATGGATAAGCAATTTTTCCTTCATGGAAAAACAAATATAAAACCCCAACGATTTCTATGTGTAAATAAGGGTGCAGCTTGTTTTACACTATTGTAAAAAAGCAATAGTCTTGATAATTCCCCATTGTATAAAACTGTAACTCGCAGTAAGGGGTGAGGTATGCACCCACAAAAAAACTGCCCCCAATCAGGAGCAGTTCTTATTTTAAAATATATTTCTACTAAAATCGGTAACCGAGTGACACACCAAAACCCGTGTTTCGTAATTTAGTTTTATCGCTGCTTGAAATTTCAGGATTAATATTTACTAATCCTAATTGTGCGTTTAATTGAAAAGAAAGTTTATTGATAAATTCATAGCCAGCTAACAAATTTCCCCCGGCGTCAAAACGCTTAAATTGCGGAGCAGAATTATTGGGCTCGTAATCGCTCACAAAATCAATATCGGATTTTACATCATTAAATTTCGTTTTGCCACCAACACCAAAAGCAACATAAGGACCAAACCCTAAGAGCATATTTCCTGTGCCCAAAACCGGCTTATATACAAAATTCAAAGGAATCTCGATATAAGAAAGTTTTGTCTTATTATCTGTATTTTTTTGCTCTGCACCTTTCATGGTGTACAATATGCCCGGCTGAAAATAAGAACCTGTACCTACCGGAATTTCTGCGTTCACACCTAAATTAATACCAGTGGTTATACCGTTATCAAGGTCATTGTCTAAAGCATCTTTTCCATTGATATTTTGAAAATTAACACCGCCTCTCAGGCCAAATGTGGTGCGATTAGCCGTAACCGCCATTTCCTGGGTAAAGCCTGCAAAACCAAATAGTCCTGCTATAGCTGTAATTAATACTTTTTTCATCATTTTAGTTTTATTCATTAAGGGTTAAAAATTACTGATTTGATTCTTTTTTGGCGTCTTCAATCATTTTTTGATTGGCAGTAATAACGAATTCTACACGCCTGTTTTCAGTTCGCCCGGCTTCAGTATCGTTTGATGTTTTTGGATCTGATTCACCTAATCCCCGTGTGCTTAACCTTGAACTATTAACTCCCTGGCTTTTGATATAGGCTGAGACTGAACTCGCTCTTCTTTCGGAAAGAGATTGATTGTAATTATCGGTGCCTTTACTATCTGTATGTCCAAGCACTTCAATATTTGTATCAGGATATTTTTGAAGAATATTAGTCAGTTTATCAAGGTTAGTTTTGGCCTGTGCAGTAAGATCTGCACGGTCAAAGCCAAAAAGAACCTTGTCGCGGAATTCAATAACAATACCTTCTCCAACCCGGTTTACTTCTGCATCACCAAGAACTTTTTTCATTTCTTCGGCCTGCTGATCCATTTTTTTTCCGATTACGGCCCCCGTTACGCCGCCTACTGTAGCGCCAATAATGGCCCCCATTGCTGTATTACCTAAGGCTCTGCCAATAACACCACCAATAGCTCCCCCTCCTGCAGCGCCAATTACAGCGCCTTTTTGAGATTTGTTCATTGATTTACAGCCGGCAGCAAATAATCCTATTAGCGCCAGCACCAGGGTAAAATGTCTAATTGTTTTCATAGTTGAGTATTTTGTTTAATTACCTTCTTTTCAAACACCATACCAAGCCAGTAATATATTGCTTATGTACTGTTAACATAAATGTTAACGAATTTTACATTCACTATAGGTTATAAAGATTCAGATTCTTAATGCAATTTTGCATAAAAAAGGGCTGCTAAGCAACCCTCTTCTATAAAATAAATAAAAACTTAATTATTGATTTTGCGTACTGCTAGTTCCTGTATTCTGCTCAATCTTTACCGCAGTATAGTATTTAACTTTTACCTTAGTTTTTGAAGTAGCTGTCTTAGTTTTTACTTTGACTGCATTGTCTTCTTTTTCTGTTTTTACAGTAGCATCCTCTAACTTCACTTTTGTTTCCATATCTCCTGTAGCCATTGATGTTGTAGCATCAGGATTTAAACTAAAAATAGCTATTGGATCAACATCATCAAACGCTTTACCTAACGCAATGTTAAGCTGCCTTGAAGTGGTATCAAAATACAAAGTACCTTCCGGAACTTGTGTACCAGCTTCAGTTTTTTGAGCTAAAATTCTGTAGGTCGCAGGAGATTTCTTTAGATAAGCCTTCACTTTTCCCTGTGGTAAACCTTCTACCCAAATAATTCCTTTGTTAGAAGGATCAAGGCTTATATTAATGGTGCCGGGAGTTATTGTTGTAGCATTGATGGAATCAGTTGTCTTAACACTTGAATTGGCCGTCATTGCTTCAGTACCATGGTTGAGTTGATAAGTTCCTAACACAGGAAATGTTTTTTCAATAGTAAGTGGCCCTGGCATTGGCAGTAATTTATAATTTGCTGCAATGGAGTCCACAGTAGTAGTTTGAGCATTGGCTGATGCACAAAAAAACAGGGTAGCTATGGCCAAAAAAAAGATATTTTTCATATGTAATTTATTAAATGGAGAAAAAAGGTTTTGTTCACCCTTACGGAAAATTGTGCCAAAAAATAAATTAGGGTTAAGTGTACGAATTTTTGCATGTTAAAGTAATTGGAATGTCAGGCTTAGTATCTTCGCTTACTAAAAATTTTGGCAATTAATGATTAAGGCAGAGGATGTAAAAAAGGAAGAAAAAGAAACGATTGTACAGCAAAAAGAAACAATTGTACAAGAATATATAGAAATATTTGGAGCTAGGGAACATAATTTAAAGGATATAGATATTTCTATTCCCAAAAATAAATTAGTTGTTATAACAGGTATTAGCGGGAGTGGTAAATCATCTTTGGCCTTTGATACCATTTATGCGGAAGGACAGCGTCGCTATATGGAAACTTTTGGCGCTTATGCCCGCCAGTTTATCGGCGATATGGAGCGTCCCGATGTAGATAAGATTACAGGACTTTCTCCTGTTATTTCTATCGAACAAAAAACAACCAACAAGAATCCAAGATCCACAGTTGGTACGGTAACAGAAGTGTATGATTTTTTACGTCTTTTATTTGCCCGTACCAGCGAAGCTTACTCCTACAACACAGGAAAAAAAATGGTTAAGTGGAGTGAGGATGAAATTGTAAATAATATTTTCAAAAAATTTGAGGAAGCTAAGATCATCTTGCTGGCCCCATTGGTTAGAGGCAGAAAAGGACATTACAGGGAGTTGTTTGAAGAGGTGCGCAAGAAAGGTTTTTTAAAAGTAAGAGTAGATGGAGAAATAAAAGACATCGCTCCTAAAATGCAGCTCGATCGCTATAAAATTCACAATATTGAATTAGTTGTTGACCGGTTTAAAGTAACACCAGATCTAAGAACAAGGATAAGCCAAAGTGTGCAACAATCTTTAAAACTGGGGAAGGATTTGATGTTTGTTGAGGTGGCCCATCCCGACCTTCCCGGTGGGAAGGCCGCCAACACACAGCCCAGGCCCCCTAAATCCCCCGATGGGGGACTTTCAGACGCACAGCCCCTGCTTAAGGAAAAAACTCTGTCAAGGACCAACTCTTTGCAAGGCGGGGAAGGTGCTCAGATGGCCTTCCCCACCGGGGAAGGTCGGGATGGGGCCGGGGCCGTTTACAGCCGCCAGCTTATGTGTGAAGATACCGGCATCAGCTATGAAGAACCTTCACCCAATTCTTTTTCCTTTAACTCTCCATATGGCGCCTGCCCTACTTGTAAAGGCCTAGGGCAAGTTTACACTGTAAATATGGAAGCGATCATTCCAGATCGTAATAAGACAATTAATGAAGGTGGCATTGCTCCTTTAGGTGGTGAAAGAGAAGCATATATTTTCAGGCAAGTGCAAACACTATCCAAAAAAGGAAAATTTAGCCTGGATAAACCTATTAAAGATTTATCGGACAGCGTTTTAAATTTCTTATTGTATGGTAAAGAAGATAATGTTACAGCAGAAGAACTTAAGTATGATGATGACCAAACGATCAACGAAAATATATACAGCGGAGAATTTGAAGGAGTTGTTAACCAGGTAAAACGTTGGTTTGCCACTACTACCAGCGAAGCTATTCAGCGTTGGGCAGAAGGATTTATGCAGTTAAGCACCTGCCAGACTTGTAAAGGAAGCCGGTTAAAAATAGAAAGCCAATGGTTTAAAATAGATGAAAAAAATATTTCAGAATTAAGCCGGTTAGACCTGGTAAAACTGGCAGAATGGTTTGATGGAATAGAAACAAGATTAAACAATACACAAAAACAAATTGCAAAAGAATTAATAAAAGAGATTCGGGAACGATTGCAGTTTTTATTAGATGTAGGTCTCACGTATTTAACCATCGACCGGCCTACAAGAACATTAAGTGGCGGTGAATCGCAGCGTATTCGTTTGGCTACACAAATAGGCTCGCAGCTGCAGGGCACCACTTATGTTTTAGATGAACCTTCCATTGGTCTGCATCAGCGGGATAATCACAGACTGATCACCGCCTTAAAAAACTTACGCGATATCGGCAATAGTATCATTGTTGTAGAGCATGATAAAGACATCATGCTGGCCGCAGATCATTTAATTGATATTGGTCCTAAAGCTGGTTTGCATGGGGGTAGAATTATGTCGCAAGGCACACCACAATTTGTTTTAAAAAATGATTCACTCACTTCGCATTTTTTAAACGGAGAAAGGGAAATTGCTATTCCTGCAGAACGAAGGAAGGGCAATGGCAAATCGCTGGTACTAAAAGGCGCAAAGGGGAATAATTTAAAAAATGTAACTGCTGGTTTCCCGTTAGGAAAATTTATTATTGTTTCAGGTGTTAGCGGCAGCGGTAAATCAACGTTAATTAATGAAACGCTATATCCTTTACTATCTAAACATTGTTACGATAGTAAGAGCATACCCATGCCTTACAAATCCATTACCGGTCTCGAAAATATTGATAAAGTAATTGAAATTGATCAATCACCCATTGGCCGAACGCCACGAAGTAACCCGGCTACCTACTGTGGATTTTTCACCGATATACGAACCTTGTTTGCATCCATACCCGAAGCAAAGATTCGGGGGTACACAGCCGGACGTTTTTCTTTCAATGTAAAAAGCGGTCGTTGCGAAGTGTGTGAGGGCGGTGGCATGCGTGTGATTGAAATGAATTTTTTACCCGATGTATATGTTCATTGCGAAAAATGTAACGGCAAAAGATATAGCCGGGAAACGCTGGAGATCCGTTACAAAGGAAAATCAATTGCCGATGTACTTAACCTGACAGTGGAAGAAGCGGTAGAATTTTTTCAGAACATTCCATATATATACAGAAAGATAAAAGTACTGCAGGATGTTGGTTTAGGATATATTACGCTGGGGCAATCGGCTGTAACACTAAGTGGTGGAGAAGCCCAGAGAGTAAAGCTTTCAACCGAATTAGCCAAAAAAGATACAGGCAAAACTTTTTACATTTTAGATGAGCCTACCACCGGTTTGCATTTTGAAGATATTCATCACCTTTTGGAAGTATTGAATAAACTGGTAGACAGGGGCAATACCGTTTTAGTTATAGAACACAATATGGATGTTATTAAAGTGGCAGATCATATTATTGATATAGGGCCGGAAGGGGGTGATGCAGGCGGCAAAATTTTATTTGAAGGAATACCGGAAGATCTTTTGAAAATAAAAGAAAGTTATACAGCTCAATTCCTGAAAGAAGAATTAATAAAAAACAAAATGCATGAAGATTAATTGTAAAAATGTCACGAACATAAAAGCTTAATTTATATGGTTACAAAAAAAATTTTGATTTAAATATTATATCTTCTTTTCCGTTAGTTAGAACCAACTGCAATAGATAACAGCCTTCACTTTCAGCAGCCTTAGCTGACTGAATAAAAAGGATAATTTGAAGCACACAAAGAGATATATAATGGACAGGGCATTGAAGCTGTTTAATCAGAATGGCTTTGTGAATGTGCGCTTGCAGCATATTGCCGATTACGGTGGCATCAGTGTGGGGAATTTAGCTTATCATTTTAAGCATAAGGATTGTATTGTGGAGGCATTGTACGATCTATTGAAGGAAGCACAGGAAAAATCATTGTATGAATTTAGAATGGCGCATTTATTTGAAGATATTAACCGGCAGTTACGCCATATTTTTCAATGCCAAAAACAATATCTTTTCTTTTACCTTGACACGCTGGAGGTGTTGCGTGCCTATCCATCTATCAAAGAAAAACACCAGCAACATATTACATGGCAGATACAACAAATAGAATGGATGTTTAATTTTAATGTGGACAGAAATTCATTTCAGCCTCCTGCCAGGGATGGGCAATATAACCAGGTAGCATGGTTGTTTTGGATGACCATGGACAATTGGATGTATGCCCGCCAGATCAAAGGGCTTGACCATTTAAATGAAGATGATTTTCTAACTGATCTCTGGTTGTTGATGGCGCCATACCTGACAGAAGAAGCGCATGAGGAGCTAAAGATGTTGAGTTCTAATTCAAACCAACGTTTCTACTAACCAATTTATTTTGATAAAAATCAGCACCTTTCATATACAGCTTAAAGGGCAAGTACAGGGTGTTGGGTTTCGTCCTTTCATTTTCCAGCTTGCAAAAAAATTTGGCTTAGCCGGCTGGGTCAATAATACCACCGATGGCGTTCACATTGAATTCAATGCGGATGAAGTTGTTTCAAAAAACTTTTATGATGAAATTATTTTAAATGGCCCTCCCCTATCTCATATTAAGTCGCACGAGATGAAAAAAATTTCTTGGATTGAATTTGAAGATTTTAAAATTATTGAAAGCTGCAATGGCGATCCGGTTCTTCTCATCTCTCCTGACTTTGCAATGTGCGAAAATTGCAGAAAAGAAATCAATGACAAAACAAACCGCCGTTATCATTATGCCTTCACTACCTGTACCCAATGCGGTCCCCGTTATTCGATAATTACACAAC
>JALZIY010000170.1 GCA_030860085.1 Bacteroidota bacterium
AACACTTGTACCCTTAACAGTCACAGTCGCACTGGCGAGTGGAGTTTGTTTTTCGTCTGTAACAGTTCCCGTGATTCTTCGTCCCTGGGCAAACGAAAAGGAGAAAATGAAAGTTGCTAAAAGCAGTGTCACCACTTTATGGTGTAAAATGTTCTTCATATAGCAATATTTAAAATAAATGTAATAGTTTATTTCATAGTGCAATCGGTTGCACAAAAAATATTTTTCCGAGAAATTGTTGAAAGAAGATCAACCTCTGAAATAGATTAATACTGACAATACTACAGCCACAAGTACAACTGACATTATTATATCAGATGTCTTATAGCTATTCCTTGCTTCATCTTTTTGTTCGGCACTTAGGGTTCCAAAAGTCAATCCTTGTATTTGTTTATCAGAAGGTTTTTCTGTAACCAGACTTACAGCAGCGCAAACTATCACACAAGCAACAAAATTGTAGATAGCGATATGTGCAAAATTTTCCGTTGCATACCATTTCGCTACACCGCCAACACTATCTTTCATCAACTCCAAAGCAATTCTTAAAACACCGATAATCAGCCCAAAAAACAAAGTGGCAATTGCACCTTTTGCATTAACCCGTTTCCACAGTATACCCATTAAAAAAACTGCTGTTATAGGAGGAGCGATGTAAGATTGAACGCTTTGTAAATATTGATAAAGTACACCGCCGCCAATCTTTGCCATAATTGGAATCCAAAGCATGCCAAGAAGCACAACAACACCGGTAGCCACTTTACCTGTTTTCACCAAGCGTTCTTCTGATGCATCAGGATAAAGTTTCTTGAAAATATCTACTGTAAATAATGTAGAAGATGAGTTGAATACCGATGCCAGGGAACTCATTAAAGCTGCCATCAACCCTCCTGCCACTAATCCTTTTACTCCTACGGGCAATAATGTTTGCACCAGCGTGGGAAATACCTGGACACTTTTTTCAAAATAGATTATTCCCTTTTGCTTTAAAGCATATGCAATGATCCCAGGAATGAGGAAGATGAATATAGGAGTGAGTTTGAGGTAAGCACCGAAAATAGCACCGCGCCGGCCAATCTCAATGTTCTTCGCAGCAAGTGTTCGCTGCACAATGTATTGATCAGTACACCAATACCAGATGCCTACAATTGTTCCGCCTATCAACATACCAGTCCAGGGAAATTGTGGGTCAGATGCAGGTCTCCACATGTTGAAATGTTCGCTCCCTGCAGCAGCACGTAGTTCGCTCCACCCACCAACTGCCTGTAATCCTAATATAGTAATAGTAAGTGAGCCAAGGATAAGCACAATAGTTTGAAATGCTTCTGTATAAACAACCGCTCTCATTCCTCCGGCAACAGTATAAAGTCCTGTTACAACAACTGTCAGTATAGCACCGGTCAAAAACGATAATCCCATCAATTGAGACACCACAATACCACCTGCATAAATAGTTACCGAAACTTTGGTGATTACATAACCAATGAGAGAGAATATGGATAAGAACCATCGTGAACGACTATCAAATCGTTTTTCTAAAAACTCAGGCATTGTAAAAACACCGCTTCGCATGTAAAATGGCAGGAACAACCAGCCAAGCAACAACACTATCCAGGCATGTAGTTCATAGTGAGCCATTGGCATACCACTTTCAGCCCCCGTACCAGCTAAACCCACCACATGTTCCGAACCAATATTTGATGCAAATATTGATGCACCAATAACAAACCAACCTACGTTTCTTCCTGCCAAAAAGTAATCTTCAGAAGTTTTGTTTTTCTGTTTTATAACCCACCATGCAATGCCTGCCAAAATTAGAAAGTAGCCGCCCAGAACTATCCAGTCAAGAGTTTGGAGACCAGTATTCATGCAGTATGATTTAGATATACTGATTGATTATATTCTCTAACCATTCCTGTCTGCCGCTTCTTAATTCAGGCTCACCATTTGAAATAGCAAATTCCCTCAGATCTTCAAGGGACAGCTTGCCTTGCACATAGTCCTTTCCTTTTTCATTATTAAAAGATGCATATCGTTCTTGTCGAAACTTTTTATACTCCGACTTTTGAAGAATATTGTCGGCAGTTATTAAAGCTCTTGCAAATGCATCCATGCCGCCTATATGAGCATAAAATAGATCAGTAGTATCAGTAGAATTTCTTCTGATTTTAGCGTCAAAATTTACTCCTCCTCCTTGCATGCCACCAGCTTCAAGAAAAATGAGCATTGCTTCGGTCAATTCATTTAGGTTATTTGGGAATTGGTCTGTGTCCCACCCATTTTGATAATCTCCCCGATTAGCATCTATGGAGCCCAGTACACCGGCATCTGCAGATACCTGGAGCTCATGTGGAAATGTATGCCCCGCCAATGTAGCATGATTCACTTCTATATTTATTTTAAAATCGCCTAACAAATCGTATTGCCTTAAAAAGCCTATTACAGTTTCACAATCATAGTCATATTGATGCTTTGACGGTTCGCCTGGCTTAGGTTCAATAAAAAATGTACCCTTGAAACCATTCTTTCTCGCATAGTCCTTAGCCGTATGAAGAAAGCGGGCAAAGTGTTCTTTCTCTTTCTTCATGTTTGTATTTAACAAACTCATATATCCTTCTCTTCCTCCCCAGAACACATAATTCTCGCCACCTAATTCGATTGTTGCATCTAAGGCAGCTTTAACCTGTGCACCTGCATATGCTAGAACATGAAAATCAGGATTAGTAGAAGCACCATTCATATAACGTTTGTGGGAGAATAAGTTAGCCGTACCCCATAATAACCTTACGCCTGTTTCTTCCTGCTTTTGTTTCAGGTATGCTGTAATAGTTTGCAGACGCTTCTCATTATCCTGTATATCGTCAGTATAATCTACAGCATCAACATCGTGAAAACAATAGTACGGTAATCCAAGTTTAGTAATAAATTCAAATGCTGCATCTGCTTTTGCATATGCTCTATCAATTGGATCATCAGATTCGTCCCATGGAAAAATATGCGTTGGTCCTCCAAAGGGGTCCGTCCCGCCGTTATTAAAAGAATGCCAATAGGCGCAGGCAAATTTGAAATGTTCTTTTAGTGTTTTGCCCGCTACAACCTTGTTCTCATCATACCAACGAAAGGCAAAAGGATTATCGGTTTGTATCCCCTCATACTTGATTTGTGGAATGCTCTTAAAGAATGTTTTGTTTTTTACTGCTGTGTTCATTGTTACTTATTTTATATTTTGAAATTGTTCTGCATGGTTTATTATGGGGCTGAAATCTTCTTGCTTTTTAAGTTGTGCCTGGAGTAAAGTTTTCCATTCCTCATATAAGCCATTATAAAGGGAAGGTTCGGAAGGAGTTACTATTTCGTTCTGGTTTTTATTCAAAAAAGGTGCAGAAGGCCCGTCGAAATAGCCAACGCCCACGCCTGCAC
>JALZIY010000175.1 GCA_030860085.1 Bacteroidota bacterium
GACTGGGGAAGTACCGTTGACAAACAAACCTCGAAGGGCTTGTTTATATGTGACCTCTCTAAATCCCTCCGAAGGGGGACTTAAAGAGATGTTTTAATTCAGAGCTCTTTTTTCATCAGGCTTACGCCTTAAGATTGAGAGATGACAATTTATTTATAAGAACTGTTGGCCTTACTCCCGCTGAGCCGGAGATGGGGCGGCTGTTATGCTTTTATTTCAACCTCTACACCACTTGGCAAATCAAGCTTTGACAGGGCATCTACGGTTCTGGAACTTGAAGTGTAAATATCAAGTAACCGCTTATGCGTAGCTAACTGGAACTGTTCACGGCTTTTTTTGTTTGCGTGAGGTGAACGCAAAACCGTAAAGATCTTTTTGCGTGTAGGAAGAGGAATAGGTCCTGTAACTACAGCGCCAGTACTACGTACAGTTTTTACAATTTTCTCAGCAGATTTATCTACGAGGTTATGATCGTAAGACTGTAATTTAATTCTGATTCTCTGGGACATAAGCCAAACCCATTTTTTACAATGGGAGCGCAAAGGTAACGGCTAACATGTAAACAGACAAAAGTTTGTTCTGATTTTTCCCAAATAAATGTTTAAAAACCTTTACTTGCATTCTCAAATTGAAGGAGAAATAGTTGATGGAAACCATTCCTGCTGCAAAAAAAGAATCTGCCGTTATTAAAACAATCAAACTCCTTCTTAAAATTGGTATTACTGCTTTATGCTTCTGGTATATTTCTACAAAAATTGATTTTTCAAAAGCGTGGGATGCTTTATTAAAAGCAAATTGGTGGTTTTTGTTATTAGCTGTTCTTTGTTTTATGTTCTCCAAGTTAATGGCAGCCTTCCGGTTAAATATCAATTTCAGAAATATAAATATCCGGATAGGCGAATGGAGAAATATTAAACTTTACTGGTTGGGGATGTTTTATAATTTATTTCTGCCCGGCTCTATTAGTGGGGATGCTTATAAAGTAATTATCCTGAACAGAAAATTTAAAGCACCTTACAAAAAAACAGGCGCAGCTGTTTTATTGGACCGGTTTAGTGGATTATTGGCATTAGGAATAATTTTATCTATTTACGGTTCAATAGTACTTGATAATAAAATCTATGATGTGGTTTTGATAGCCGGTTCTATACTTGCCATTATAGTTTTATATATTGTTGTACGATTTTTTTTTAATGATTTTTTATCAGGCTTTTGGACTACATTTTTGTGGGGGATAGCTGTTCAGATTTTCCAGGTAGTTTGTTTGTACTGCGTATTGAGAAGTCTGCACATTCCTTTACATCAACCTGAATGGATCTTTATTTTTTTAGTGGCCTCTGTAGTTTCAGTTATACCTATTTCTTTGGGTGGAGGTTTGGGCACAAGAGAGTTTGTATTTGTACAAGGGTCTGATTATTTTCATTTAGATGCACATCTCGGCGTTATCATCAGTTTATTGTTTTATTTAAGTAATGTACTTTCTTCAGTTTGGGGGGCCTATTTTATATTTCATGATCCGCTGCGAGATTGAATAATGGGTAGTGAATATTAGTATGCCAAAGTTTACTTGTTAAACGAGAGTCACAAAATTTCAATCATCAAAACTGTCTCCCGGGTCAATATCTTTGAGTCCTAAATAATGTTGGTGCAACAAAAAAAAATCTTTGATACATATTTCTGGTTTTTATTTTTCTTATCGCTTGTACTTTTATTTCCTTCTTTAGGTAAAGCGCCTTTGTGGATCTATGATGAAGTGCGCAACGCAGAATGTGCCCGTGAAATGTGGGAACGAAAAGATTGGATCGTACCCACTTTTAATGGCGGGTTACGAACATTGAAACCACCGCTCCACTATTATTTTATGTTTGGAGGCTTTGAATTGTTTGGCATTACAGAATGGGGCGCACGTTTTTTCTCAGCCGTTTTTGGAGTGCTTACTATTTTAATTACCTATTTTTTTGTACAGCGATATTCAACCAAACTGCATGCTTTCATTAGTGGTTGTGTGCTGTTAGCTTCCACTCATTTTTTATTTCAGTTCCGGATGTCTGTACCAGATCCTTATTTGATTTTTTTTAATACACTTTCCCTCTTTACTGTTTATGCGTATCTTAAAGAAAGAAAATTCAGCTGGATATTTATTGCAGCCGTTTCTTTTGGTTTGGGCACTTTAGCCAAAGGGCCGGTGGCTATCGCCTTGCCAGCTTTATCTATTCTATGTTGGCTGGTTTGGGAAAAAAAATTCAAACAATTATTTCACTGGCATATAATTGTCGCAATCATTGTTGCATTGGCTGTGGCATTACCCTGGTATATTTTAGTAGATAGAGCAACGAATGGCGAATGGACACAAGGGTTTTTTTTTAAGCATAACATTGGCCGGTTCTCTGAGCCAATGGAGGGCCATGGAGGTTTCTTTATCATTGTCCCCCTTTTTGTTTTAGCAGGATTATTACCCGCTTCGGTTTTTATAGGCGAATCATTGAAGGGCTTCAGAAAGCATTTTCAAAATCCATTTCTCAAACTTGCATTTTGTATAACAATTGCCTTTGTTGCTTTTTACAGTGTATCCGGAACGAAGTTGCCAAATTACCCAATGCCATGTTATCCTTTTATTGCTATTATACTCGCGTATTTTATTCAGCAAGGGTTAACGGGAAACACAGAAACAAGGTTCTATCCATTTGTTATTTTATTGGTCATCAATATAGCATTGCCCATCGGTTTATATTTGGGAATTAGAAATGAAGTTGAATTGAAAGGTGAGGAATCGAATGCGTTTTTGCTGCTGTTATTAACTATCGGGTCAATTATATCTATAATAATTTTTAAAAGAAAAGGGTTTAAATATTCTGTCACAAGTTTAATGATTGTATACACACTCTTCAATCTTATATTCTTAAACTATCTCTACCCGCAAGTGTATAAAAATAACCCGATGTCAAAAACAATTGATAAGGTAAAAAGATATGAAAATGTTGTTGCTTATAAAACCTTTCACCCATCTTATACATATTACTTACCTGAAAGAGTCCGGGTTTTTGACCGGCCGGATTCTTTGCAACAATATCTTCAAAATAACAAGGCAATTATTATTACCAGGCAAGCCTCATTACCCGAGCTAAGTATTCTTCAATTAGATACTGTAGCTATTCATCATGATCTGTTTGAATCATCCACTACTTCATTGCTAACGAATAAAAAGAATTAATACTTAAAAAAAAAGAGGCTCAATGAGCCCCAATTTATTTAATTGATCCTTGCTTTACAAAGTCATTTAAATGAAAATCATGGATTTTAAAAACGTCGGTTAAAGGTTTTTAGCAAATACAGTGCCCTAGTCTTAAAAAATACTATTCATTATTATTTTTACAATTTAAGGAGAAAACTGCATCAAAATACTATAGCCTACTTCTGAATAATAATAATCACTCCGCTGAAACCTTACCTTTTGATTTTGCTATAACTTCTTCAGCAATATTATTCGGCGCCGGAGCATAATGCGAAAATTCCATGGTTGATGAAGCACGTCCTGAACTCAAAGAACGCAATTGTGTTACATAACCAAACATTTCACTTAACGGAACTTTTGCTTTTATTACCTGGACACCAGCTCGTGTATCCATTCCTTCCAACATTCCACGCCGACGGTTTAAGTCTCCGGTAACATCACCCATATATTGATCTGGTGTTAACACTTCTATACGCATGATCGGCTCCAGTAACACCGGCTTGGCCTTCCTCGCTGCTTCGCGGAAACCTTGCTTGGCACAAAGTTCAAAGGACATAGCATCTGAGTCAACCGCATGAAAAGATCCATCATATACACGAATCTTCATATTATTTACAGGATAACTGGCTAACACACCGGTACCCATTGAGTTTTCAAATCCCTTTTGTATGGCTGGAACAAATTCACGGGGAACAGAACCACCAAAGAGATCATTTACAAATTGATAATATTTATCAGGATTTGCTTCTTTCCATTCTTTATCAACAGGTCCCAGTTCAAACATGATGTCAGCAAACTTACCACGACCACCTGTTTGTTTTTTTAATACTTCTCTATGTTGTACAGTTTGATTGAAGGCTTCTTTATAAGCGACCTGCGGCGCACCCTGGTTTACTTCTACTTTAAATTCCCGGCGCATACGGTCAACAATAATTTCAAGGTGTAGCTCGCCCATTCCGGAAAGAATGGTTTGTCCTGAATCTTCATCTGTTTTTACACGTAGCGTCGGATCTTCTTCTACTAATTTAGAAATGGCAAGACCCATTTTATCAATGTCAACCTGTGTTTTTGGTTCCACTGCTACCGAAATCACCGGTTCAGGAATAAACATATTTTCTAAAGTAAGCGGATGGTCTTCGTGACACAGGGTGTCACCAGTTTTAATTTCTTTAAAACCAACTGCCGCACCAATATCACCTGCTTCAATAAAATCAATCGGGTTTTGT
Source organism: Bacteroidota bacterium (assembly GCA_030860085.1). Lineage (GTDB taxonomy): Bacteria > Bacteroidota > Bacteroidia > Chitinophagales > Chitinophagaceae > Flavisolibacter. Next base: position 4,459 of record JALZIY010000175.1, read on the forward strand.
TTATTGGCAAACATTTTCATAATACGTGAGATGCGTTCTTTTTTACCACTTCTTACATTCAACACATAAGAACCGGCGTTCAGGTGACCTGAATAAACACGGAAAAATGCAAGTCGGCCAACAAAGGGATCGGTCATAATTTTAAAAGCCAAAGCAGCAAATGGCTCTTTTGCATCCGGCATACGTTTTTCTTCTTCTCCAGTATCAGGATTAATACCTGTCACAGGTTCAATATCAATTGGGCTGGGTAAATAACGGCAAACCGCATCCAATGCTGTTTGTACACCTTTATTTTTAAAAGATGATCCGCACATCATTGGTACAATGCTAAGATCGATAGTTGCTTTTCTGATTGCTTCATGAATTTCGTCTTCAGAAATTGTATCCGGATTGTCAAAGAATTTTTCCATCAGCGCATCATCATACTCAGCCACTGATTCAATCAGCTGAGCTCTCCAATGCTCTGCCTCTTCTTTCATATCTTCCGGCACAGGAATTTCGTCAAAGGTCATACCTTCTGTTTCCATATGCCAAACCACACCTTTCATGGTGATGAGATCTACCACCCCTTTAAAATCATCTTCTGCACCAATTGGCAGTTGTAAAGGCACTGCTTTAGCCCCAAGCATTTCGCGAACCTGGTTTACTACCATCAGGAAGTCAGCACCGGAACGGTCCATTTTGTTAACGAAACCGATACGCGGCACACGGTAACGGTTTGCCTGGCGCCAAACGGTTTCTGATTGTGGCTCTACGCCATCAACAGCAGAAAACAAAGCAATCAATCCATCCAGTACACGCAATGAACGTTCAACCTCCACGGTAAAATCTACGTGACCCGGCGTGTCAATAATATTGAAACCATATTTTTTAGTTTCGCCTGTAACTTTTCCTTTATCGGTTGGAAAATTCCACTGGCAGCTTACAGCAGCAGAAGTAATGGTAATGCCTCTTTCTTTTTCCTGCTCCATCCAGTCAGTTGTTGCCGCACCATCGTGTACCTCACCTATTTTATGGATCATACCCGTATATCTCAAAATACGTTCAGTAGTAGTGGTTTTACCGGCATCGATGTGAGCGGCAATACCAAAGTTGCGTTGGAATTTCAAGTCTGCCATGATTATTAGAATTGCGCATTATGTTTTTTAGTCTTCTTTTTTTTAGAAGTATTACGTAACCAACATTTGTAATTTCTTTCAACTGCTGCTGCGTCAACATAATTCAGTCAAGCTATTCATCAATGTTTCAGCTTAAAAATGCAAGCATTTTTCATACTGAAATTTGAGGCTGCAAAGGTAATGAAATACAATACATTTCATAAACTGTATCGAACAATGTTTGTTAAAGATGGGTTCATTTACAAACCAGGTTCGAAATGTACATTCTGAAATATTTGAATGCTCGCATAGTTTTTGCAAATCATTCACATCGTTGTAACTTGTAAAAACAAATTTTTTAACCCTCACTCAAAACCCATTAACATGGCAAAATCAACTAAGAAAGCCGCGAGTAAAAAATCAGCTTCCAAGGGCTCTGGCGGCAGGGTTTCTTCATCAAAAGGAGCATCTAAAAGTTCGTCATCTGGTCGCAGCGCTTCTTCTTCAAGCCGTGGCGGCTCCAGCAAAGGAGTTTCAAAAAGTACAGGTGGCAGAAGTAAATCTGCAACGAAAAGTTCTTCACGTGGCGGAACTTCTTCAAAGGGAACATCTAAAGGTGCATCATCAAGCCGTGGTGGATCTTCTTCAGCAAGAGGCGGATCGTCTTCTAAAAACGCATCAAAAAAAGGAGCAGCGTCACGTCTAAGAACTTCCAAAAGTTCATCTACCGGACGTTCAGCAAGTAAGGGCACATCATCAAGCCGTAGCAATTCTTCTTCAAAGGGATCTTCTTCTAACCCGCGTGGCAGTTCTTCAAAAGGAACTTCATCAACTCGTAGTACGGCCTCTAAAAATTTAGGCGGAAGGGGTAGTTCGTCATCTAAAAGTGCGTCTTCTAAAGGACCATCAAAAAGTTCATCTTCAAGCCGTGGAGTATCTTCCGGTTCAAGAAGTGGAACTGCCAACAAAGGGACATCTTCACGCAGCAGAACTTCATCAGGCGGTAATTCTGCAAGTAAATCAACTTCGAACAGAGGCTTAGCATCTGCAAGTGCAGCAACTAGAAAAGCAGTAGCTAAAAAAGGTGGT
>JALZIY010000202.1 GCA_030860085.1 Bacteroidota bacterium
GGTCGTAGCTGCCATCTGGGTTTTTCAGATCATCTTCAGTATAATATGGCTAAAGTATTTTCGCTTTGGTCCTTTTGAATGGGCGTGGCGAAGTTTGACTTATTGGAAACGGCAACCGTTTCGGAAAGTTGAAATAAAAAATGAGTCCTCACTTTAATTACCTTCGTCTGGCCCTTTTTTTATATACTTATATAAAATACTAAGTCATGAAATTGAATGAAACAAGAATAACACATGTAGAGGCGAATAAAAAGCATGTACACGTAGAATACTGCTTTACAAAGAATACAAAGGGAGGAGTGGCTCCTGATAAAAAAGTGTGGGCAATGATCTCCTTTATTCATCCCGAGACAAGACAAAAAGAGAGGCTGAGGGTTACTGAACCTCAGGAGATTTTAAAATCATCGGAAGAGGAGATTCATGAATTTGTTGAAAAAGAAGTAGAATGTTTTTTAAAGCATTGCAGGGAATATGATTAATGCCCGGAATGCTTAAATAGTATGCTTTAAAATGATACCATATAAATATTGCTAAAATTATTTTATCTCCGCAGCCGTATAACCTTCTATAGAACCAGATGTATCATTTTGAAGCAAGGCAACAATAAAAAAATTATTTTTTTCTCCGGGAAGTTTAAATTCTATTAAGTTTTTATTTTTTACTAATTGAAATTGCCGAACTATATTAATATGATGTAGTTTTCTTCCACCATTTTCACCACGTTTGACATCAGTCGTAGCTTGTTTTTGAACCAATGCTATTAGAATATTTTCCTCAGGAGATTGATCATTTATTGCATAATCTACTATTATTTTATTATTACCCGTTGAGGCACTGAGATTAATTGTTTTATTTATTTTTTTTGACCGCTCAATAGTATTAGTCATTTTATTTCTATCAGACCCAACAAATTCTGCGGTGCCATTAACGACTGCCTGCGGTGTATAAATAGAATTTAAACGGAAATGATTGGCATAATAGTTTTGTCGGGCGGTATTTTCAGGATTACTGAATTCATCTTTCCAACCAAGTTTATTCCAATAGTCAACATGGTAGCTTAAGACTAACACATTTTTTCCTGCGTATTCTTTATCAATTGCTCCCAACAATTTATCTGCAGAGGGACAGCTTGAACAACCTTCAGAAGTAAACAATTCAATCACTGCAAAACCTTCCATTTCATTCTTTACTTTTGCTTCTTTTTTATCAGCCACTGTACAAGTTAGCAGGAAGACTGATAATAATAATTTAATCATCATGAAAATTATATTTTAATCACGATCCTTATTTGTTTCAGATAGTTAAAAAACTATGCTTTTTTTATCACGAAATTTCTTCAGCATTTCCTAATTATGTCAAAAAAAGAAAAGATCATTTTATTTCTCTTAGCCTCTATCAACTTTACGCATATCCTTGATTTTATGATCATGATGCCATTAGGTAACTACCTGATGCCCTATTTTAATATCTCTCCTAAACAATTTACTTTATTGGTTGCTGCTTATACTTTAAGTGCGGGGTTTTCAGGATTTGTAGCAGCTTTTTTTGTTGATGGTTACGATCGTAAGAAAATATTATTGATTGGCTATATTGGTTTTTTATTGGGAACAATAGCCTGTGGTTTTGCTCCTTCTTATAATTTGCTTTTAGCAGCAAGATTATTAGCCGGCGTTTTTGGCGGATTAATTGGCGCCCAGGTATTGTCTATAGTTTCAGATGTGTTTGCATACGAAAGAAGAGGTGCTGCTATGGGGGCTGTCATGTCTTCTTTTTCAATTGCATCAACCATCGGTGTTCCTTTTGCGCTTTATCTTTCCAACATATTTTCCTGGCATGCCCCATTTCTTTTGGTAGGATTTTTAGGTATAATAATCATTCCCCTTATAAGTAAATATGTGCCGGCTATGGATACACATATTTTAGAAAAAAGTGAGGGTGTACGCAAATTTGATGTGCTGAAAACAGTTTGGCAAAACCCCAAGCAAAGAATGGCATTGCTATTTTCAGGAATGATCATGATGGGGCATTTTTTAATTATTCCTTTTATTAATCCATTCCTGGAATTTAATAATGGCTATTCTAAAACACAAACACCAATGGTTTACCTGGTGGGTGGTATCGCCGCATTTTTTGCAGCGAATATCCTGGGCAAGATCAGTGACCGCTATGGAAAATTAAAAGTTTTTACTATTTGCATTCTTTTATCGTTGCCACTCGTGATCGTAATCACGATGTTACCTCCCATATCATTTTCAATCGTATTAATATTTTTTGCGCTGTGGTTTATTTTGGCTACAGGCAGAGGTGTTACCGCCCAGGCT
>JALZIY010000365.1 GCA_030860085.1 Bacteroidota bacterium
CAGATGAACAGATGAACAGATGAACAGATGAACAGATGAACAGATGAACAGATGAACAGATGAACAGATGAACAGATGAACAAGGAATATAGAATGATGAAGTTAAAAATAAAGGCCAGATTAACCGTCGTTTAAACGGGAAAAACGGAAAAGTTTTGCGAGCTATTATCTAAATAAAAATCCCGACACTCGCCAGGATTTTTTTTATCTAATGTATCTTAAATCTAATTACCAAAAATATACCTCAACCCAAATTGCATAAAATAAGTGGAAGCCACACTTACGTTATCCCTGAAAGTAGTGTTTGCGGGAACGCCTCTGTCTGAAGCTAATCTAAATGTAGGACGGGTTGCTCCACCAGGCGTTAAAGTTGTAAAGTTTGTAGGTACTAAAAGGGAGCTTGTATTAATGGTTTTAAAAATTCCCCAATCTGAATTAATTAGATTTCCAACGTTAAATATGTCAAGGCTGAATTGGATACTGTTACGTCTTTTCCCAATGTTTGTAAAAACGTCTTGAAGTATTTTAACGTCAATCTGGTTACGCCAAGGGGTTTGTGCTCCATTTCTTTCAGCATACTGGCCTTTGTGGTTTTTTAAATATCTATCCTGCTCTATATACCTGAAAAATATTTCACTTTGTTGTTGTGCCGTATAAGAAACTCCATTATATGTAGAAGTAACAAACGTTATTTCAGAAGGATCTTTTGGAATGTAGATCAGGTCATTACCATTAAATCCATCACGGTTAAAATCAGCTCCATACACATAAGAAAATCTTCCCTGGATACTACCTTCATAAAATAACGATACAGTAGTTCCAAGATGTCTTAAATATTCTTTACGATAAGAAACGGAAGCAATAACCCTGTCAGGTATTACAAAACCGGCATAATCAAGTGAGCGTGCCCCCTGATTAACAATGCTAGTGCTCTGCCATGCTGAAAGTGGTTGATCGCCACCCCCATCAAATAAATTTGAAGCAATGGATTTTGTATAGGCAACAGTTGCATAAAGACCTTTGGTAAATTGTCTTTCCAACTTAGCTGTTACAGAAGCATAATAACCTTTTGAGCCATTATCTAAAACAATTGCATTGAAAGTACCTGTGCCCCGTGGATCTCCATTTGGTACAGGAGTACTTGGTTTTGGATTAGTAACAGCATTAAATGTACCGCTGGTTAATGGATTAATAAATTTTTGATTGGTTGCATTAGGATAAATTACCCGATTGTCAGGATACCCGGCTACGTTTAAAGGTTGTGGAGTCACCAGGTTAGCATTTCTGAAGACAGTTGTGTTAATATCTTTATTTAAAATGCCCTCTAATGTAAACACTAAACCCTTCGCAATTCTTTTATCAAGTGCTATGCTGCTTTTCCATGTTTGTGGAAATTTAAAATCTTCATCCAATGCAGTAATGGAACCGGGGATTACAGTACCTGCTGGCGGTGTGGTAGCTGGGTAATAAGCCCGTGGGTCAGGGTTAAATGGACCAGGGGTGTTTGCCAAGCCATTAAAGCTTTGCGTTACCTGCAATAAACCCGCGTCACCTGACTGACTTACTATCCATACAAAAGGAACTCTTCCTGTAAATATGCCAGTACCGCCGCGTATTTGAAATGATCTATCACCCGCTACATCCCAGTTAAATCCAAGCCTTGGCGATATAAGTAAAGAAGCTTTAGGCAGATTGCCGGTGTTTAATTTTTCCCCTTCTGCAAAGGTTAGGTCTGCAACCAAAGGATGTGTTTTTATCTCTGTAACATCTGGATAACTTGGCTGGTCAAACCGAATACCGGCAGTTAATCTAAACCTGGGATTAATTGTAATTTCATCCTGAGCATAAAGAGAATACTGGGCAAACTTAAAACCTGGGAATGCTTGTTCAAATCCCGGGCTTAAAGAATAGGTATAAGCAAAGTCAGTTGGTTTTTTACCCGTTACAAAATCATCCCATGAATCGAACCTGTAATAGCTGGTTGCAAAACGTTGAAACCCGTTAATAGTAGTACTGAAATCTGCCTGCGCCCCAATGGTTATATTATTATTATTTAGTGTCCATGTAAGATTATCAACAAACGAGTAGGTTGTTACCTTTCTTAAATTACCAAAGCTGAATGGCTCGTAGCCAAAAGAAGTAAAAGGTGAACCGTCTTTTAAAATATCGACAAATGGGAAAGTACTGCTCTCAGAAGTACGTGAGTCATCCTGAAAGGTATAAGTGCCTCGTAAAGTATTAGCTATTTTTTTACCAAATACAGAATTTAGTTCTGCGGCAAATGAATAAAAATTAGCACCCTGGAAATAATTGGAGTTTTTAAACCACAGCGCATTTACATCAGTACGTCCGGCTCCTGAAGAAAATGAATTCCCGGTACCAGAAGTGGATGTACTCGGTGGATTAGGTTCGCCGCCTTCAACCTGGTTATAGCGTACATTAAAACGATGATTTGGACTGATGTTCCAGTCTAAACGGGCAAGAAATTTTTTTCTTGTGATTTCAGTGCTGTAATTGTCATAGGGTCCTGTTTCATACCCATAGGTTTTTTGCAGGTATTCACTGATCATATCCAACTCGCCTCTTGTAGGGCGTGCAATGTTAGAACCTGTTTGACCTGCGGTTGTAGCTGCTACACGGTTTTGTACTTGTCTTGGCTGATTTTCCGTTTCATAATTTAAAAAAAAGAACAATTTATTTTTAATGATGGGGCCACCTAATCTTGCTCCATATTGTTCAAAATCGAAGACATTGGGAATAAATTTCACATTATTGACCTCATTGCCCTGCTGAAATTGAGTTCTCCAATATCTATAAACAGAACCATTAAAATTATTAGTACCGGCGCGGGTAACCCCATTTAACGCACTACCAATAAAGCCTGACTGACGTATATCAAAAGGAGTAACGCTTACAGAAATTTCTTCTAAAGCATCGAGGGAAATAGGAGAACCACCGGCGGGTAAGTTTGTACCTATACCAAAAGTGTTATTGAAATCTGACCCATCAATCGTAATGAAATTTTGCCTGTAATTTCCACCGCCTACGGAAGCTCCATTGGCTTGTGGCGTCAGGCGGGCAAGGTCATTAATACTTCGGGTAATACTTGGCATTCGCTGAATTTCCCTTGTCCCGATATTCGTAGTGGCACCCGTTCTGTTAGCATTTAAAATATTATTCCGTGCGGTTGAAGTTACCACTACCTGTTCAAGCGTAGTAGTTGATTTTATTAGGTTACTGTTTAGGATAGTCGCTTCAGCCAGTTGTATAAAAATATCATCATACGTCTGTCCATCATAACCTACATAAGAAACCACAACGAGGTAAGGACCACCAACCCGCATGTTAGAAATAGTAAACTGCCCGGTTGATTGAGAAACAGTAGAATATTTAGTGCCTGAAGGCTGGTGAGTGGCAACTACTGTTGCGCCGGCTAAAGCTTGCTCACCGGCATCCCTGATCGTGCCGGTAATGCTACTTGTTGTTATCTGGGCCTGAAGTACTTGCCCAATAGAAAAAACAATTGTCAGCAGAAACAAAATTCTTTTAAGCATAATATATGTAGTTTTCGGATGCAAAGAAAGGTATTATTTTATAAGAAAGACCCACCAAATATTAACAATATATGACCACAAAATCTATTGAAAGACAGTATAGTTGTAGAAGACGCTGCGCCCCTGTAAAACTTAGTTCCTGCTCTTAATATTATCTTTGTGCAAACAAAGTATATGTTAGATTCTATTGAAAGCGCTATTGAAGATATAAAGCTTGGAAAAATGGTGATTGTGGTAGATGATGAAGATCGTGAAAATGAAGGTGATTTCATCACTGCCGCCTGGAACGTAACCCCGGAAGTCATTAATTTCATGAGTAAACATGGCCGAGGGTTGATCTGTGCTCCTTTATTGGAGGACAGGTGCGATGAATTGGGGCTGGAAGTAATGGTAAACAATAATACCGCACTTCATGAAACCGCTTTCACTGTTTCTGTAGACTTATTGGGGCATGGATGTACCACAGGCATCTCCGCACATGACAGGGCAAAAACCATCCAGGCACTGATCAACCTTAAAACAAAACCTGAAGATCTTGGAAGACCGGGACATATTTTTCCTCTGCGTTCAAAAAAAGGAGGTGTTCTACGGCGTGCCGGTCATACAGAAGCCACCACTGACCTTGCACGTTTGGCTGGTTTTGAGCCGGCAGGTGTGTTGGTAGAAATAATGAATGATGATGGATCTATGGCAAGGCTACCACAGTTAAGAGAAGTGGCCACGAAATTTGATTTCAAAATCATTTCGATAAAAGATTTAATTGAATATCGCCTGAAGCGTGACTCTTTGATTGAAGAAATTGTGCGGGTAGATATGCCCACACAATTTGGTCACTTTAAGCTAATTGCTTTCCAGGAAAAAAACACAAGTAATGAGCACTTAGCTTTAATAAAAGGAAGCTGGGAACCCGGTGAACCGGTGATGGTTAGAATGCACTCTTCTTGTTTCACCGGTGATATTCTTGGGTCTTTGCGTTGCGATTGTGGTGAGCAATTGCATAAGGCTATGGAAATGGTTGAGGAAGAAGGCAAAGGCGCTGTTCTATACATGAACCAGGAAGGGCGGGGTATTGGTCTTTTAAATAAATTAAAAGCCTACCGTTTGCAGGAAGAAGGTATGGATACTGTGGAAGCTAATCTTCATTTGGGTTTTCAAATGGATCAACGGGACTATGGTGTAGGTGCACAAATGTTGCGTTATTTAGGCATTTCAAAACTCCGGTTAATTTCCAATAATCCTAAAAAGCGGGTAGGCCTTTTGGGCTATGGTCTTGAAATAGTAGAAAATGTATCGTTAAAAGTGGAATCAAATCCGCATAACGAACGCTACCTTCAAACAAAGCAGAATAAAATGGGTCATGAGTTTTCGTAGGACCTACCTCATCCCTCTTCAGGCAACCTCTCCAAAGGAGAAGGGAAATGGAGGTGAGTCTATTTTATATATAATTTATAATTACCTGTTATTTGCCCGCTTCCATATTTATCCCATACTTTAAAAGATACCAGGAAATAGTCGTAAAGCTTATCTAATCGAGATATGTTGGCTGTCAATGTGAGAAATTTGGCATCGTCTGCATTTATAATTGGCATGTCAGCAAAAAGATCTTTTTCATCCAATACTATTTCGCCATCGCTTGTTTCAATTTTTTCTGATGCACCAATGGAAACCTTTCCATCTTGTTCCTTCCACCCCTTGTCAATTATCAACCTCATTTTTACGGGCTTACCCACTCCTGTCTCATTCGTTTCAGGAACAAGCGTGCCATCCTCATAAAGTAAAAAGGCTTGCAGCACATTAACACCCTTTGATTCCAAATCAATATTATTTCGGATTTTGGTATTGCGATTGGAGGTTGCTTTTGTTTCACCCTTGTTTGTTTTAGTATTTGGATTTATTTTACCAATATCTAAACAGCCAGAAAACGGAAGGCCGGTAGCAAATAGCAGCAAAAAAATTTTCATAGATTTTTTTTAGTAACTAATTATATTACCATAATTCAATCCAAAAACAGACATCAAAATCCTGGTTAAAATCCATCCAATAACCATGTAAACAAGAATAGTAACAATAAGTATAACAACAAAATAACCTACATGCTTATCAGCAGGCGTTTTCTTGAGCTTGGGTATGCCTATATACATAAGATAAAGCCCATAAATGCCAAGTAATGCTCCAACAATAGCAATCGGCGGGAAGATAGCGAGAAGACCTCCAATCCAGGCAGGCGTAAAAGAATAGGCTACCAGTTTAAGCGATTTTATATAATTTTTTTCTGAACCAAAAGATGGCGCCAATGCATCAACTATAAAGGAGCAAATAAAAACAGAAAGAATTGCACTGATTAAAACATTTAATGCATAATATAAACCCCAGTTAACCCCCGTCACCCGAAATCCAAAATAGTTAACGCCTATAAAGGCATAACCTATAAATGCAGCAAGGGCTGCTGCTCCAGCAAGCGGTAATACATAGCCTGTAATAATTTTATTCGCATCAGTTTGTTCAGCATCGATAACATCCCATTCAGTGTTGGGCTTTGTAATAATGTTTTTAACACGGTCAATTAAATTCATAACAGTTGATTTTGGTTTCTAAATATAAACTGTTTTTGTAAATAATTTACGTGATGTGAAGAATGAGAATAGTTTTTGTTATTAAGAAGTTGAGAAGCGGACAGTTTGGAATTGTCTATCCACAATTGAAGAGCGAAAATTTATTTAGAAAAAACTGAGGTAAATTCCAGTAAGTAAAGCGGGAGTTTTTAATAAAATTTTGAAGCGTACGAATAGGGAACGGATTAGGTTATGAACCAAGCATTAAACTTTATTAAGCCCTCTGCCGCTTACTGGAAATTATTTATTTAACGATTATTTTACCATGTTCAATACTTTCATCATTACTAAATACATCATACATGTAAATGCCTTTTTTAAGATTGGCAATTTTGTATTTATTCTTTCCTTTTAAAGTTATTTGATGCATTAGTGTTCCTGATACATCAAAAACATAAAAATGCAATGGTTCTGTATTGTTGACGCTGATGTTAACTCTTCCATCCCAGGTAGGGTTTGGATAAAGTTTTATTAAGCTTTTATGCTTAGCTTTTATTACGGCTGGCAAATCTAAAAAGTTTTCAGATGGATGCACATCAGGCATTTTAGATGCATTAGCAAATAATGCAATCATAATAATGAATGTTGCAAGAACATTTCTTTTCATAGCCTAAAATTTTAATAAAATGAAGGGCATCTTAATTGACGTGCGGCTCTTCCATTTGGTGAGTTTGAATCATTCAACCGCCAGCCAAAACGCAGGATAGTAGAGAAGAATGAATCCATTTCTTTTGGATCGCCTCTTTGTTCATCGGTAGAAGGACGGGTTAATGTGCCACCTGGCGTAAAGTTTTCCCTGTAATATAACTGGTTGGCCATCGCTGTTTGTTCCGGCGTGAGGTATTGGCTAAACAAATTATTGTCTATATAATTAGTGCTTACATCATCAATATAATCTGTAAATGTTTTGCGGTGCAATACTTCCATACCAACATACATGTTTTCTTTAAGATAATATTTAGCGCCAAAACCCATAGGAATTTCTATTGTGGTCAGCTTATATTCTTGCCTGTCGGGGTATTCTTTAAATCCCTGGCCCTCTAAACGCAATGGTTGCAGTTCAACCCACCTGGCACCCCCATTGGGATCATAGTATTTGCCTTGTGGTTTAAATTTCATCATCCCTATACCTACAAGTCCATAAGGCCTAAGTTTACCTTGCAGGCCATCATATTGTTCAAAGAATACGGTTGGGTAAAATTCGGTTGCAATGTAAGCTTCCAATAAAGAAGATTGAAACTGGAGGTTGCGAATCTTGCGAAAGTTTTCAGCGCCTCCTTTGTCTTCGATCAGGCTATCATAACCCTCTAATTTTCCTTGATTGATGGCTAACCTGAAACCTAACCACTCGTTTGGCATTACGTTTACGAACAGACCTTTAGAAAGTTTGGTCAATGGGAGGTTTACATCTTTTACAAAAGTTTTTCCCACACCCTGATTACCTCCAAGATCGCCTAAAAAAAACATAGGCCCAATACCGAGGCCAAATTCATATTTTCCATTGCCACTGGTAATAGATTGTGAAAAGGTGGAGAGAGAAGAAAAGAAGAAAAAAGTAATGAGTATTAATGTACGTACCCCAGGTACAATTGTTCTCATAGATACAGAATTTAGTTGTTAACAGGATTTGGATTACAGAACTAAAGTATAGGAGCGACGATTAGTTTGCAAGCAGAAAATGAATTTTATTTATAAATCGCAAACAAATACGTTTTTCACTTAGTAGTTTTACGAGGAAACTTCTTTTAGCATGTAAATATGTTTGATGCCATCTTCAAGATAGATATCACTGATCTGTTTAAAACCAAATGATTCGTAAAACGGTTTTAAATAGAGTTGAGCGCCAATTTTAATGGGGATATTACCAAACAAATTATAAAGTGCCTGGATAGATTGCTCCATCAATAATTTACCGGCACCGTGGCGTCTTACATCAGGGGAGGTTACTACTCTTCCAATAGAGGCTACGGGGTAAATAATATCAACAGGTACGATACGGGTATAGGCTACCAGTTTGTTATCGTAAAAGCCCATTAAATGGTAACTGTGCTGATCTTTATCATCTGCATCCTGGAAAACACAGTTTTGCTCTACTACAAATACCTGGTTCCGCAATTGTAATATCGCATACAAATGATAAGGCGTTAGTTCTTCAAATTTTTTTAATAGCCATTGAATTTGCATACAACAAATTTAGCGTCCAACTATTGGAACAACAGGTAAACTTTCATTACCACCTTCATTAACAGATTGTACTGCAAAAAAATAATTGTCTTTCGAGTAAGGAAGAGTAGTGGTTGTTTGAGAAGTAAATATTTTTTTCTGCCAAACCGGTGAAGTAGTTTCCCGCATCAGAATATAATAACCTTTTGTAGTCCCGGATTTAGGTGCTTTCCAGTTAAGTGTTGTGGAGTTGGTTAAATTTCGTACATCTACTTTTACCTCCTGTGGCACCGAAGGGGCCTTTGCAAGATTGGCTAAACAGGCAAGATTGATGGAAGTGTTCTTACGCAAATATTCAAAGTCCATATACTCTACCAGGTCGCCATATACAATTCCTTTTTCTGTACGCAAATCCTGGTGCTGATGATTATAATTTTCATTCATTTCTGTAATTCGTACGGCTGCAAAACCTTTTTGTACAAATGGCGTATGATCACCACCGCGTAAAAAACGGTCATTACGGTAGATCATAACAACTTCAATATTATCTACATAACGTTCACCCACTTCTTTTACATACCGTGCTAATTGTCTTGTTCGTCCATCATTTTCCAAACCTAAATTGCGGATGTTTAAAGCCGCTCTGCCGGTGTCCTGTATTGAAAAGGCTTCACTAAATATGCGTACACGGGTATTGTCAATAATACCTGTTTCATTACTATTATTGCTGCCCATAATATCATTATTCAACATGGCATCAATATTCCAATTATTCTTTTTTGCTTTATCTGCTAAATAAGTGGCGCCCAGTAACCCTTGTTCTTCCCCGCTAACTGCTAAAAAAATAATAGTTCCGGGAAATGAATGTTTGCTCATAATGCGGGCACATTCTATTACTGCGGCAACGCCACTTCCATCATCATTTGCGCCTGGTGCATCGGCTGTACGGTTCATTACATTAGAAACGCGGCTATCTAAATG
>JALZIY010000002.1 GCA_030860085.1 Bacteroidota bacterium
GAAGGAGTTCTATCCGAAAATGAGAAGATAAAAGTGAAATTGGTAGGTGTAGATCAAAAGACTGGTAAATTTAAATTAAGTAGAAAAGTATTAATGCCAAAACCAGAAGGGATGAGTGATGACAGGAGAGGAGAAGAGAGACAACGCCGCGAAGAACGTCCTCGGTTTGATAATCGCAGAGATGAACGCAAAGAAGGGGACCGACCAAAAATTGAGCGTTCCCAACGTCCAAATAATGAAGGACAACCGCCCCAAGGTTCTCCCGAAAGAACCGAATAATAATTTGTTTAGTACTTTATAAGGCTGGTCATTGCGCAGCCTTTTTAATTCAAGACATGCAATTTATTCAGCTTTCAATTGAAGGAGAACAATAACACGAATTTTAATTGATCTAAATCTCAATTATAGCCAACCGGTTTTGAAAACAACAACTCATCTGCTTGCTTATTTTGATAAAGCCAACTTCCGAGTTATAATGCGAACCAAGCATTAAAAAATTTTAAATCTCATGCAAATATTAAAGAACAAAAAATTTAATAAACAATGGGAAAATAAATTAAACGAGGTAATAGTTAATGATTTTTGCGGATACTCACATTTTTCAAAAACCGACTGAACTTTAAAATAAACCAATTTTGATTTGGTACAGGCAGCGTTATATTGTTCTATTCGCTGAAGAGCTTGGCGCAACAACCATTTGAGGTATTGATGTAGATAAATGGGGGATGAAAATGCTGATGAAAAAATTCTTATATAATTGCAGAATATCGATTTATCTAATCTTTTACATTGACCTTGCAACAAATTGATATTACGCTTGCAAAATTAATACAATGAAATTATTAAATGTCTGCCATACTTGAAAAGCTGAATCAGGCAACCGCGCTTTTATTATTAAGAGGATTATTAACCACTAATGAATTGATATGATTAAGTGCACGAGCAACATCAATTAATCTGCTTAAATAAGGATAAATAAATAATTAGATATGCTTATTAATATTAATTGAAAAGTGAAGCTGTTATTACTTTAACATGAACTCCTAAGCTTTTTTGTTATTTTTGTTCCCCCCTTCAACCAATCATTCTATGAATGAACTTTTATTAATTGTAATTGCATACTTTATTGGAAGTATTCCAACAGCCCTTTGGGTTAGTAAAACTTTCTTCAATTTTGATATCAGAGACTATGGCAGTGGTAACTCCGGCGCTACCAATACTTATCGTGTTTTAGGTGCGAAATGGGGCACTTTTGTAATGATTGTAGATATGATTAAAGCAATAGTTGCCGTTAAATTAGTTTTCTTTTTGCCCTATGCATTTGAAAATGATTTGTATTTGGTTAATATGCAACTTGGTTTAGGTCTTGCTACTGTAGTGGGACATATTTTTCCGGTTTGGGCAAACTTTCGTGGTGGTAAGGGAGTCGCGTCACTTTTTGGAATGGTATTAGGCATACAACCTAATGTGGCTTTGTGTTGTGTGGGCATTTTCATTTTGGTGCTATATCTCACGCGGTGGGTTTCTTTAAGTTCTATTTTAGCAAGTGTGGCCTTTCCTGTTTTTATCCTTGTTATATTTAATGAACCTGAACATTTATATCGTGTTTTTGCTATTACAGTTGCCATGCTTGTGCTTCTTACACATCAAAAAAATATTACCCGCATCTTAAAAGGTCGTGAAAGCAAAGCTTCTATTTTTAAACATCGCGACCGCCGGCGCCAACGCAGAAAGTAAAAGTTTACTTAATTTATTGGCTTCACCTTCTTTCAGTTTAAGTATTGCAAGTTTGGTATAATCATTGAAATTATTGTACAAAACGTACTATGATGATTAAACGAATTACAGCCATCTTCTTAATAGTGGCAACTTTTGTAGCTTGCTCTACCAATCCCATAACCGGACGTCAACAATTTAAGCTGGTTTCAGAGCAGGAGCTACAATCAATGGCTACACAGGAATATCGCCAATTTTTATCTACTAACCGGGCAGTTAGTCCTTCCGCAGACAAAGATGCTGAAATGGTCCGCAGAATCGGGCAACGTTTAGCAGCCGCAGTAGGTGAGTATTACAAATCACAGAATCTTTCTAATGTATTGGATGGCTATAAATGGGAATTTAATTTAATAAACAATAAGGATGCAAATGCATGGGCAATGCCCGGTGGCAAGGTAGTGGTTTATACCGGTTTGTTACCCATCACACAAAATGAAGCGGCACTTGCCAATGTGTTAGGACATGAAATTTCACATGCCATCTTTCAACACGGTAATGAACGCATGAGCCAGGGTTTAGCACAACAACTTGGTGGTGTAGCTTTAACGGTAGCTGTTTCCCAACAACCTGTGCAAACGCAAAACTTATTTATGCAGGCTTATGGTATTGGTTCAACTGTAGGGGTTATATTGCCGTTTTCGCGTAAACATGAATTAGAGGCCGATAGGTTCGGTATGAGATGGGCTGCAATGGCTGGATATAATCCAAGAGAAGCAATTGCTTTATGGCAAAGAATGCAAAAAGCTTCCAGCAGACAGAATCCTCCTGAATTTTTAAGTACTCACCCAGCGGAGGAAAGACGTATTCAAGAACTTCAGAAATACGTAACTGAAGCTTTGAAATATTATCGGCCAATGAAATAAGTAATTAATATTAAAAAACCTGCTTTATATTAACTTAAGCAGGTTTTTTCTTTTGTAAGAGTTTGTAATTCAGCCTATTTACTGTATTTTTGCAAATCTGTTTCGTGAAAGCCGCCTTTTTTATCAACTGCTTTTTTATAAAACTTTCAAACTTCTATGTCACAAACGATTTTTGAAAAGCTACAATTAAAAAACGAAAAGACGCTTTTAATTCAAGGCTTACCTTCCTCAATAGAAAAACAATTTGCGAAGTTGTCTTTTGCAAAAAATCTTACGCCCTTACTCCATTCCAGAAAAATTGATTTTGCACTGGTATTTGCGGTTAGCGAAAACCAGCTTAATGGTATTTTAAGGGATATTATGCCTGCTTTGAAAGAACGGTCAAAACTTTGGATTGCCTACCCTAAACTTACTTCTAAAATCGTTACAGATTTAAATCGAATAAGTAGCTGGCATAAATTAACAAGTGCGGGTTATGAAAGTGCTGATCAGGTTGCTTTAGACCACGTTTGGTTAGCAGTTAATTTTAAAAAACCTGAGCTCGAAGAAGAAGATTTTGCAGAAGTTTTAATTTCTTCTCCATTATCAAAAAGAAGAATTGCAAGGGTTTAATCTTAATTTGATATCGATTTCTTCTTTTGGGTTTTTTATTTTCAAAAAGACTTTTCTTCTTTCGGAATAGTAAATAGTGATACTCTTTTTTGTGTTGCAATTTCTTCAATTCATTACTGCAGAAATGGTTTTTCTCTGATTGATGCATTTTAAATTTTCATTGGCGATGATGATCTTCGTCTTCTTAAAAAAAACGAATGTATTTTTCGTAAAAAATAATAATATTATTATAGAGGAATTTTTTCTACATCAGAAAACACTTTTAAATTCCCACGTAACCGAGATAGCGAAAATAGGTTTGGCATGTAAATCGCATCTAATAACTTATGTTGAAAAATTCACCTATTCACTCGTGGCAATTTTTAAATAATACGGATTTAATTTGTTTCTCACACTTGCGCTGGAATTTTGTTTATCAGCGTCCACAGCATTTATTAAGTCGTTTTGCAAACTATACAAGAGTTTTTTTTGTGGAAGAACCAGTTTTTCATGATGCTCCGGATAAACTTCATATTAATGAAACTTTTAACAATGTTTATGTAGTGGTTCCTCATTTCAAACATGGTTATAGTGAGCAACAAATTATAACAGAACAAAAAAAAATGATTAATAATTTGATTTCTGTTATGGAAATCAGTCGTTATTTCTCTTGGTATTACACACCGATGGCATTATCATTTACAGAGCATTTAAAACCTTCATTGCTCATTTATGACTGCATGGATGAGTTATCAGCATTCAAATTTGCCCCTTCAATTTTAAAAGAAAGGGAAAAGATTTTGTTAGAAAAAGCAGATATAGTTTTTACAGGTGGTTATAGTATTTATGAAGCAAAAAAAAATCAACATCAAAACATTTATCCATTTCCAAGCAGTATAGATAAGGAGCATTTTTCAAATGCAAGAACTATTACAACAGACCCTATTGACCAGGCGCATATTCTACGTCCTCGATTTGGATTTTATGGTGTAATTGACGAACGGTTTGATATAGAAATGATTACGTATGCAGCAGAGTCGCGCCCTGATTGGCAGTTCATTTTAATAGGTCCAATAGTAAAGATCGATCTGGCAACATTACCACTTCTACCCAATATTCATTATTTAGGTGCTAAAAGTTATGAAGAGTTACCACATTATCTTTCTGGTTGGGATGTAGCTGTAATACCATTTGCTTTAAATGAATCGACAAAATATATTAGTCCTACAAAAACACCAGAATATCTGGCCGCAGGGAAACCCATTATTTCATCTCCCATCAAAGATGTAGTTTCGCCGTATGCTGATAATAAATTAGTATATATTGCAAAAGATGGAAAAACATTTGTAAAACATGGTGATTTAATTTTAAAGAGAAAACCATCTAAATCCTGGTTGACAAAGGTGGATGCCTTTCTTGCCGGTAACTCCTGGGATAGAACCTGGAGTGGCATGGTTAAACATATTGAAAATAAAATAGACTCAAAAATAAAAATCAACCAGCCAAAATCCAAGGAGAAAATATATGTTTGATTACCTTATTGTAGGCGCAGGTTTCGCAGGAAGTGTTTTAGCTGAAAGGTTAGCATTACAAGGTAAAAAAATTTTAATTCTTGATAAACGAAATCATATTGCGGGCAATGCTTATGATTATTATAATGAGGAGGGAATTCTAATTCATAAATACGGTCCTCACATATTTCATACTAATAGTAAAGATGTTTTTGAATATTTAAGTAAGTTCACTCAATGGCGTCCTTACGAGCACAAAGTTTTAGCAAGTGTTGATGGTCAGTTAGTACCAATACCTATTAATTTAAACACTATTAATCAACTATATGGCTTGAATCTTAATAGCTCACAAGTTGAAGATTTTTTTGCATCAAAAGCAGAAAGTATTAGTGGAGTAAAGACATCAGAAGATGTGGTGGTGAGTAGGGTGGGTAGAGAATTATATGAAAAATTTTTCAGAGGATATACACGCAAACAATGGGATTTAGATCCTTCGGAACTTGATGCAAGCGTTACAGCCCGTGTTCCTACCCGTACAAATAAAGATGACCGCTATTTTACTGATACTTACCAGGCTATGCCTTTGCACGGATACACAGCAATGTTTCAAAAAATGTTATCGCATCCGAACATAAAGCTGATGTTGAATACTGATTATAAAGAAGTAATTGATATTATTCCACATAAGCGTTTAATTTATTCAGGCCCTATAGATAATTTTTTTGATTATTGCTATGGAAAATTGCCCTACCGATCATTAGAATTTAAATTCGAAACAATTGATTCAGAATATTTTCAATCAACAGGCACCATTAATTATCCTAATGAACATATGTTTACACGCATTACTGATTTTAAATATTTAACCGGACAAAAACATACAAAAACTGCAATCGTTTATGAGTTTCCAAAAGCCGACGGTGATCCGTATTATCCGATACCACGACCAGAAAATGCTGATATATTTAAAAAATATCAGCAATTAGCTGCAAAAGAACCAAGCACTTATTTTGTTGGCCGTTTGGCAACATATAAATATTATAATATGGATCAGGTTGTAGCGCAAGCACTAACTACATTCAAAAAAATTACGCAGGATCAAGCTGTGACAAATATTAATGGACAGGGAAAATCAATTCTGCAACCTTCACCTTTAGGATAAAATTGTGCAAGAAACTACTGCCTGACTCTGAGTTATGATGTTTAAATGTAACTGCCTCCTTTGCCAATAATTCTTTTTGTGCTGTTCAAACTGCCCCTTCCGGCATAGTTCTACCAAGCGTTCGGCAATCTTATTTGTAGTCCTTACATTTTATTTAAAGCTAAGAAAAATGGAGTTCGAAATATTATTTTTATTACCTTTTAAAAGATAAGTTAAGCTATCTGAATGACATTCTATAACTGATAACGGGAAGACTTCGCTGCTATTCTAAATTTCTCAAAAAAGTCGATCATGGGTGAGTCGATGCGTACGTTTCTAAAACAATCATTTCCTGATAGACACCAGGAGGGGCCCGAGATGTGTTGAAAAGCATAATATGATGGAATTTTTTAGTGTATGTATTCACAAAATATTTTACTCACATGATTTGTAACAAAAAAAT
>JALZIY010000367.1 GCA_030860085.1 Bacteroidota bacterium
CAGATGAACAAGGAGCAAGGAACAGATGAACTGGAATAGCGCTTCAACGAAAAAATATAAAATAAAATATAGTATAACGAATAAGGAAACAGGTATTAGCAGCATAAACGACCCAACTTGCGAACTCTTGAAGAAGAACAAGGAACAGATGAACAAGGAGCAAGGAACAGATGAGCTGGAATAACACTTCAACGAAAAAATATAAAATAAAATATAGTGTAAGGAATAAGGAAATAGGTATTAGCAGCATAAGCGACCCAACTTGTGAACTTGTGAACTCTTGAACTCTTGAACTCTTGGACAACAACTTAAAACTTTAAACTTTCTTGAAGTATAATTTTATCACCATTGAAGGGAACATCGGTGCCGGAAAAACGACGCTGGCGCACTTGCTATCAAAGCATTACAATGCAAGGTTAATCTTAGAGCAGTTTGCTGATAATCCCTTTTTACCTAAGTTTTATGAAAGCCCGCAACTGTATGCTTTTCCGCTTGAATTATTTTTTATGGCGGAACGGTTTAAACAATTAAAAGAACTGATACAACAAAAAGACCTTTTTCAAAACGTAACTATATCTGATTATCTTTTTACCAAGTGCCTGCTATTTGCAAAAATAAATTTACCTGAAGATGAATTTCGTTTGTATCAACGTTTGTTCGAGATCATGCAACAGCAAGTAGTGCAGCCGGATATTGTTATTTACCTGCATGCACCCGTACAAAAATTACAGAAAAATATCCGGAGGCGTAACCGTTCCTACGAACAAAAAATTTCCGACGATTATCTTTTCAGTATACAGGAAACATATATCAGCTATATCAAACAGCACAATATAAAAGCACTTTTTGTTGATGCTTCCAATTCCGATTTTTTAGGAAACGAGCAACATTTGCAAACCATTATAAGTGCGCTCGATAAAGAATATTCGCAGGGACACCATTTTGTAAGCCTGCCTTAATTGCAAGTCTTTATTTTTGCGCCGGTTTGCAAATCTTTAATCAGCTTTTGTGGAGTTTATCCGAAGCCTTAGGAAGGATCACTCACTTGTGCTGCAACAATCCTATTCAGCATGTCGCAGAATACCTTTCGTTTTCAAAGCATTGCTCCATTGTATGAGAAGGAGTACAAGCTTTTTATTATTGCGCGTTTTTTTTATACAATGGCATTGCGGATGGTGGCAACTGTTGTTGCTTATAAACTATTTCAGATAACCAGGGATTCTTTTTCCATTGGTCTTGTTGGCTTGTCAGAATTTGTACCGGTTTTTCTTCTTGCCCTTTATGCTGGCTATAAAATTGATCGTTCAGATAAAAGAACCTTATTATTAAAAGGTATATTTTCTTATGCTTTATGTATTGTTGGTTTGATTGTGGTTACCACTCCTGCTTTTGAATTGAAAAGGGAACAAAGTTTTTTAGAGATTTCTTTTTATGTTATTATTTTCTTTACGGGTGTGATACGTGCTTTTGCCGGGCCGACTTCTAACGCCATCATTGCTCAACTGGTACCAAGAAATATGTTGCATTTTGCTGCCAACATCAGTTCCACCACCTGGCTTTCCGCTAGCATTTTAGGCCATGCATCTGCCGGTTTTTTTATTGCATGGTTTGGTGTAAATGCAACATTTTATATCATTTTAGCTTACGTTTTAATAGGTGTGTTCTTCATTTCAAAAATTAAGAAGAAACCGGTGATGCATACAAATGCTACTTTAAAAGCATGGGGAAGTGTAAAAGAGGGGTTACGATATGTGTACAATCATAAGGTAATGTTAGGCGCTATTTCGCTTGATTTGTTTGCAGTGCTTTTTGGTGGCGCTGTGGCGTTGATCCCGGAATTTGCTGATCGTATTTTAGCAGTGGGCCCGAAAGGCTTTGGTTTTTTAAATGCAGCTATCGATATTGGTGCGGCAACTATTCTTGTTTTTAATACATTCTATCCCTTACGTCAAAAACAGGGAACTAAATTACTATTGGCAGTAACAGGCTTTGGACTTTGCATAATCGTATTTGGATTATCAACTATTTACTGGATGTCATTCCTTGCTTTACTAATAGCCGGGATGCTGGATGGCATCAGTGTGGTAATTCGTGGTACAATTTTGCAATTAACTACGCCAGATGAAATGCGGGGACGCGTGAGTGCAGTCAATTCTATGTTCATCAATTCGTCTAATGAACTGGGTCAGTTTGAAAGTGGATTCACAGCCAGGTTATTTGGGGCGCCAATGGCTGTGGTCTTTGGTGGTTTTATGACTATTGTTGTAGTGATTATTACCTGGATAAAAGCGCCCGGATTACGTAAATTTGAATACTGAAGCAAGTTGAAGAAAGTTCACAAGTTTACAAGTTTACAAGTTCTTCTACGAGCAATGAAGTTTTGTAGTTTAAGAAACCCAACTGGTGAACTCGTAAACTGCAAACTCGCAAACCTTAAAACTCAAAAAACATGCAACGAAGAATTTTTTTACGCAACACAGCTATTCTTGCAGGAGCTTCCATTCTTATGCAAAAGACTGCAATGGCGCAGCTTTTTCACACATCTGCATTCAACATTAAAATGTTACGAAAGAATGTAGGAATATTTACTGAGAAAGGAGGGACTATTGGATTTCTATTAAGCAAAGACGGTATTTTGGTTATTGATTCGCAGTTTCCTGATTCTGCTGCTCATATGATTGAAGAAGTAAAAAAGTTAAGTACTTCTCCTATTAAATATTTATTGAACACACACCATCATGGCGATCACTCCGGCGGTAACATAGCTTTTAAAGGAATAGTTCAACATGTAGTGGCTCATGAAAATTCTTTAGCCAATCAAAAAATGGTAGCAGAGAAACAAAATAAAGTGGACAGCCAATTATACCCTGATGCTACTTTTAAAGAAGACTGGAAATTAAAATGGAGTGATGAAAAATTAAAAGCAGATTATTTTGGAGCGGCACATACCAATGGTGATGCTATCTATCATTTTGAAGAAGCCAATATTGCTCATCTCGGGGATCTGATGTTTAATAAGCGTCATCCCTTTGTAGATAGGGCTGCAGGCGCTAACATGGCTAATTGGATTAAAGTGCTGGATAAAGTGATTGCAAAAGGCCACAAAGACACGCTTTACATTTTCGGGCATTCATTAAAACCCGGTGAAGAAACCGGTACAGCCGATGATATTCGCAAGTTCCAGGATTACCTGGGTAAGGTGTTGCAGTTTGCAGAAACCGAAATAAAAAAAGGAGTTTCCAAAGACGACTTTATAAAAAACACATCTATTCCTGGTGTTACGGAGTGGACGGGTGATGGGATACAACGCCCTTTAACAGCGGCTTATGAAGAATTAACGGAAAAGAAAACAATGTAAATTGTCAAACTTATGTTTGAAGATTAACCTCAGTGAGTTTATCAAGCACATAATAGACAATAGGGCAAAAGCTGGCATTTTTTAA
>JALZIY010000266.1 GCA_030860085.1 Bacteroidota bacterium
CTGCTGCTGTTATCAAATTATTTCTGCGGACAGGAAGTGCAAGACGTGTTCTATTCCTGGTTGACCGCCTTGAATTAGAAGATCAGGCTGATAAAGCCTTTAAAGAATATTTGCGCAATGATTATAAATGCAGCATCTATAAGGAAAATCGTGATGACTGGAGAAAAGCGGAGATAGTTGTTTCCACCGTGCAGTCATTTCTTTTTAAAAATAAGTACAAAAGAGTTTTTGCACCTGCTGATTTTGATTTGGTTATTTCAGATGAAGCCCATAGAAGTATTGGCGGCAACAGCAGGGCAGTATTTGAATATTTTATTGGCTACAAGTTAGGGTTAACCGCAACGCCTAAAGATTATTTAAAAAGGATTGATACAGGAAAGATGGGGCAAAATGATCCAAGAGAATTGGAAAGAAGAATGTTAATGGATACCTACACAACTTTTGGCTGTGAAGATGGTAAGCCCACATTTCAATACAGTTTGTTACATGGTGTAAGAGATGGTTTTCTGGTTAATCCTGTAGTTGCAGATGCAAGAACTGAAATTACTACGCAACTGCTTTCTGATGAAGGATATAGTGTTAGCACAACTTCCGAAGAGGGAGAAGAAACAGAAATCTCCTTTTCTCAGAAAGATTTTGAAAGGAAAATTTTTTCTGAAGATACTAATAGGATTTTTTGCAAGACTTTTTTAGAAAATGCCTTACACGATCCGGTTACAAATGAAATGGGTAAAACAATTATGTTTTGTGTAAGTCAGAACCATGCAACAAAAATTACACAGATTTTAAATGAGTTTGCTGATGAGATGTTTCCCGGCAAATACCAATCAGATTTTGCAGTGCAGGTGACTTCTTTAGTTTCAGGGGCACAACAATTCTCAATAAATTTTGCCAATAATAATCTTAATGGTTCACGGAACTTTAATGTTTTTTATAAAACAAGTAAAACAAGAGTTTGTGTAACGGTAGGTATGATGACCACAGGCTACGATTGCCCTGATTTATTGAATGTTTGCTTGATGCGACCCATTTTTTCACCAACTGATTTTATACAAATCAAAGGAAGGGGTACCCGAAAGCACAATTTTTTAAAAGACTTATCAGATAAAGAACTGGCAACTTCTATATTGCATCCTGATAAATCAAAATTTAAACTATTTGATTTTTTTGCCAATTGTGAATTCTTTGAAGAAAGATTTAATTACGATGAAGTATTAAAAGTTCCCCTTAAAGCTTCCAAAGGTAGAGGCGATAGCGGCGGTGGCTACGATGTTGATGAATATGATAGTACTAAACATGACCCTATCAAAACATTGCAATTTAAAGAAATAGATGAAAAAGGGATGAAGATAGACCGAATGTATTTTGACCGTTTTGAAGAAACCGTAATAGATGATGCTACAGTTCAAAAGATGATGGAACAAAACGACATGGATGCTATTGAACAATATATAGTTAATAACATTTTTAATAAACCCGAAGAGTATTACAATCTTGATAAGCTGCGCAACTCCATGAAAGTTGACCGCAGGTTATCGCTTCGTGAAATCATGGAAAAGCTATTTGGATTCATTCCCTATTTTAAGAGCAAAGATGAATTGATTGAAGATGAATTTGATAAGTTTGACAGCAGGTATCTGCCGAGTGAAAAAGTATTTGATTATGCAAAAAATTATTTTAAAAGCTACATTACCGATCCGGAGTTCCGTGAAATCATTGAACAAAAAAAATATGCATTGCTTAATACAAATCCAAACGGGAATGTATTCAGGCAGTTATCTCCTGAGTTGCGTTCCCTGATTCCTGAATATATAAAAGACAACATTTCCTTAAACCAATTTATGGCTTAATATGCTAGATAACGAAACGAAAAGAAGAATTGATGAAGCCCGCGATATTTTAGTAGGCAAACTACCCGACCCCAAAAGCCAGGTAGAGCAAATAACCATTGCGCTTATTTACAAATTCATGTACGACATGGATAAGGAAGCTTTGGACTTTGGCGGGCAGGCAACTTTCTTTTCCAGTGAATGGGAAAAATATAGCTGGACAAAAATATTTGATCCGAAAATTGGCGGACATGAAATGCTTAATCTATATGGTGAGGCAATAGTGAAGCTTAATCAAAACCCAAATATCCCTCAACTGTTCCGGGATATATTTAAGAATGCGTACCTACCATACCGTGACCCTGAAACACTAAAGCTTTTTCTAAAAACCATAAATGGATTTCATTACGACCACAGTGAAAGGCTGGGTGATGCTTTTGAATATCTTCTTTCTGTGTTAGGCTCGCAAGGCGATGCAGGGCAGTTTAGAACTCCAAGACATATCATTGATTTTATTGTAGCAGTTTTGCAGCCAAAGAAAAATGAAACTATTTGCGACCCCGCATGTGGTACTGCGGGTTTTCTTATTTCTTCGTATAAATACATATTGCAACAAAATACAAAAAAGAATAAAGGCGATTTGCTTACGCCGGAAGATAAGAAGAAACTAATGCAGCGGTTTGTTGGGTATGATATTTCGCCGGATATGGTTAGGCTGAGTTTGGTTAACATGTACCTGCACAATTTTACTTCTCCTAAAATTTACGAATACGATACCTTAACCAGTGAAGATAGGTGGAACGAAAGCTTTGATATCATCATGGCGAATCCGCCCTTCATGTCACCGAAGGGTGGAATAAAGCCGCACAAGAAATTTACTATGCAGGCAAACCGCAGCGAAGTTTTGTTTGTGGATTACATTGCCGAGCACATCAATCCTGCAACAGGACGTGCCGGTGTAATTGTGCCGGAAGGGATTATTTTTAAAAGTGACAATGCCTGCAAACAGCTGAGACAGTTACTGGTTGATAAAAAGTTTTTATATGCAGTAGTGAGTTTGCCTGCTGGCATATTTCAGCCTTATAGTGGTGTAAAAACATCTATTCTTTTGATGGATAGAACACTGGCAAAAAAAACGGACAATATTTTATTTGTAAAAATTGAAAGCGATGGTTTTGATTTAGGCACACAGCGAAGAGCAATTGATAAAAATGATTTAACGGCTGCATTACTGCACTTGCACGAATACAAAGAAGCAGTTTTTAATAACACTGAATTTACTAGTGATAGTAAAAATGCTTTTGTTGTTGATAAGAAGGTGATTAAAGGAACAGGTGATTATAACTTATCTGTTGATCGCTATCGTAAGAATGAAAATGAACAGCAAAAGAATTTCGAAATGGTTAAATTGGGCGATGTGTTAGATTATGAACAACCAACAAAATATATTGTTGAGTCAGAAAATTATGATGATAGCTATGGAACACCTGTATTGACCGCCGGTAAAACTTTTATTCTTGGTTTTACAAACGAAGTAAATGGCATTTTCGCTGATGATTTACCTGT
>JALZIY010000374.1 GCA_030860085.1 Bacteroidota bacterium
TAATTGGGTTCCGCGGTAAACATCTCCATTAGAAACTTTTCGCTGCGTAATGGTGAATCAATATTTATATCAACGAGCGCATCAATACCCACAGCATCTATCGATTGCTTGTCATCAGCAAAGGCAAAATATTGCGCCAGCATCAGGTCATTTGAGCCACCCAAAATGACAACGGTTTTCCCGATATTTATTAATTCATGTATTACCGTTTTTAGCGCTGCGTGAGTATCTGCGAGGGTATTGCCGATTTTTATATTGCCTACGTCTCCTAAACGTACATCAATGTGCCAATAAAATAAGTTATAAAATTCCCTGCGTACTTCATCTGCTGCATTGCTTATAGTATACAGGCCTGCTCCCCGCTGCTCTCCACAACCCACTAATACCATTTGCACGTCATCTAAATCCGGAAAGGTTTCTTCAAACACCTGGATGGTTTTCCCTATTTGACCTTCTTTATATCCAACATTATTTGATAGCGTGTCTTTATTTACAGGCACTAAAAAATCAGTAATGTTCAAATAATCTGACATAGCTGCAAGATAAATAGTTTGAAGTTGGCGTTTTTAGTTGAATGAGCTTTATCCAACAAATAGCATTAAAATCATTAAATTGTTGAAGACTTTATAAAGTAAACCTATCTGTTTTCTTTTAAGGCTTTTTTTTAAACCAAACTAACTTTTATGGCACATAAACAGGATATTGATTTCACTTACACTTCACTTGACAAAATTTTTCGTCTGAGCATTGGTGAAACCGCTGATTTTAGCGGCGCAAGGTATAATGGTGATTTTTCAATGACGCTTGAACAGGCGCAGGAGGCAAAACATAAGTTTATGGCTGACCAACTTAATATCCGGGAAGGCAGCAGGGTGTTAGATATGGGCTGCGGATGGGGACCATTTTTAAAATACCTTACAGAAAAAAAAGGCGCCATAGGTACCGGGATAACTTTATCTGATGGGCAATATGAAGCATGCAGGAGAAATGGATTTGATGTCCATATTAAAGATGTCAGAACTCTTACACCTGAAGATTTCGGAATATTTGATGCCCTGGTATCGGTAGGTGCTTTTGAGCATTTTTGCTCTGAAGAAGAATATAAAAAAGGAAAACAGGAAAAAATTTACAGTGATTTTTTTAAAACTGTATCTGAGCTTTTGCCCACCGGAGGAAGATTTTATTTGCAGACCATGGTTTGGGGAAAAAACATGATTGATAGTGATGCAAAAAATATTAATGCAGATAAAAACTCTGATGCCTACCTCATAGCATTAATCACAAAACATTTTCCAGGTTCATGGTTGCCTTATGGTTCAGAAATGATAGCCCGGAATGCAGAGCCATTTTTTAAATTGATTAACATCAGCAACGGAAGATTAGATTATATTGAAACCACTAACCAATGGCGAACAAAGATCAGAAAATTCAGGCTAAAAAAATATGCATTGTTCCTGAGTTTAATTCCCGAGTTTCTAAGAAATTCTGCGTTCAGGTATAAATTCTCCGTGTATAGGATCGCTGCTAATAAAAAATGTTTTGAACGGGAATTGATGGACCATTTCAGGATTGTATTTGAAAAAAAATAGAGGAGAGCTCATCCTCTAAAGGTGCGTATGAGTTGATTACATATGAAGAACCAGCTTCACTTTCATTTACATATCAAGACTTACTTTTGCGGCAATAACAAGCGTTTATGCAATCAGCACATTTATCAGAGCAGGAAATTATTCGCAGAGAGAAATTGGCAGAACTGCAAAAATTAGGAATTGATCCTTACCCGGCACCTTTGTATCCGGTAGACAGTTATTCCTCCATTATTAAAACTTCATTTACAGACGATACAAAAAATGATCTTGAAAATGTATGCCTGGCAGGGCGCATCATGGGTGTACGTGATATGGGTAAGGCAAGCTTTGCCGAGTTGCAAGACTCTCATGGCCGCATTCAGATCTACATACGCAAAGATGATTTTACAAAAGATGGAGATAGCACATTGTATGATATTGTCTGGAAAAAATTGGTTGATATTGGCGATTTTATAGGTATTAAAGGATTTGTTTTCCGCACAAAAATGGGAGAAATATCTGTGCATGTAAAAGAGCTCACTTTCCTTGGAAAATCTTTACGGCCATTACCAATTGTTAAGGAAACCGAGGGGCAGACCTTCGACGCAGTTACTGATCCTGAATTTAAATACCGGCAGCGTTATGCGGACCTTGTTATCAATCCAGCTATAAAAGAAACATTTCTTAAGCGTACTACACTCATCAACGCAATTCGCAATTTTTTAAATGAGCATGGTGCTTTAGAAGTAGATACGCCGGTGTTGCAAAGCATTCCAGGCGGTGCAGCGGCACGCCCGTTTATGACACATCACAATGCACTGGACGTTCCATTTTACCTGCGTATTGCCAATGAATTATATTTAAAAAGATTAATTGTAGGTGGGTTCGATTGGGTATATGAATTCAGTAGAAATTTTCGCAATGAAGGAATGGATCGTACTCATAACCCTGAGTTTACCATTCTGGAATTTTACACGGCGTATAAAGATTATTTATGGATGATGAATGTAACTGAGCGCTTAATGGAAACGGCTGCCACAGCAGTGTGTGGCAATGCGGAAGAAGTGCAGGTAGGTAAAAACATTATTTCTTTTAAAGCACCTTATAAACGCATTTCTATTTATGATGCTATTAAAGAACATACAGGTTTTGATGTAAGCGGAATGGATGAAGCAGCTTTACGTGATGTGTGTAAGCAAATCAGGGTTGATGTGGAGCCTAATATTGGTAAGGGCAAATTGATTGATGAAATTTTTGGCAACCGTTGCGAAGCACATTTTGTACAGCCCACTTTTATTATTGATTACCCGGTGGAGATGAGCCCGCTGACAAAAAAACACCGCAGCAAACCCGGGTTGGTGGAGCGTTTTGAATTGATCATTAATGGAAAAGAAATAGCCAACGCCTATACCGAATTAAATGATCCTATTGATCAACGTGAACGGTTTGAAGAACAAATAAAATTAATGGAGCGTGGAGATGCAGAGGCCATGTTTATTGATTATGATTTTTTGCGGGCATTGGAATATGGTATGCCGCCAACTTCGGGCATTGGTTTTGGCATTGACCGCTTATGCATGTTATTGACAAACCAGCCATCTATACAGGATGTGTTATTGTTCCCGCAAATGCGGCCGGAACGTTGGAACGAAATGGAAACTTCTCAAAATAGCGCAAATGCATCTGCATGAAAGTAACCGGCTTTTCTTTTATAAAAAACGCTGTGCAATTTCAATATCCCATTGTTGAAGCCATTCAATCTATCTTACCGTTTTGCGATGATGTGATTGTAGTAGTGGGGAATTCAAGCGACGGGACCCGTGAATTGGTAGCTGCTATTGATCCAAAAAAAATACGCATAATCGATTCAGTTTGGGATAATAGCTTGAAAGATGGCCGTGTATTGGCTGTTGAAACAGATAAAGCTTTTAAAGAAATTTCTGCTAATGCTGATTGGTGTTTTTATATACAGGGCGATGAAGTAGTGCATGAAGACGGATACGAAGAAATAGTCAGCGCAATGACCAAATGGAAAGACGCTAAAGAAGTTGATGGATTACTTTTTAAATACCGGCATTTTTATGGCTCTTATGATTATACCGGCTTATCCTCAAGATGGTATAAAAACGAAATAAGGATTATTAAAAATGATAAGAACATTTTTTCTTACCGCGATGCGCAAGGTTTTAGAAAGGGGAAAAATGAAAAATTAAAAGTAAAACCGCTAAACGCATACATCCATCATTATGGCTGGGTGAGGGAACCCAAAACCATGCTGGCCAAGAAAAAGAATTTTGAAAATTATTACCAGGCTGGTTCAAAAATAGAAATCAAACAAACCTCCGATGCAGAATTTGATTATAATGAAATTGATGCCCTCGAAAAGTTTACAGGCACACATCCTGGAGTAATGCAGCTATATATTAATAACCACAACTGGCAATTCAATTTCGATCCTTCCTACAACAAAATAAGTTTGAAAGACCGCTTTAAAAATAGCATTGAAAAAGTAACAGGCAAGCGCCCGTTTGATTATAATAATTACAAGATTATTTAGGGAACTAAGTGCAAGCACACTAATTAAAAATTTGTGTTTAAAATTTACAAACTATCGGGCAATGAATCCGGATTGAATTCCTGTAATAGATAATCTTTTCGCTTCAGTTCAAAATTCCGGCCGAGATACAATTTTTTTACCTGGTCATCTTTCGCTAATTCTTCGGCCGTGCCATGTTTAAATATTTTTCCTTCTATTAAAAGGTAAGCCCTGTCGCAGATGGAAAGCGTTTCAGTTACATTGTGATCTGTAATAAGGATACCAATATTCTTGAATTTCAGTTTTGCTACTATCGCCTGTATATCCTCTACAGCTATCGGATCAATACCAGCAAAAGGTTCATCTAATAAAATAAATTTAGGATCTACTGCCAAAGCCCGTGCAATTTCTGTGCGTCTCCGTTCACCCCCACTCAATACATCACCGTTGCTCCTACGTACATGTTGCAAATGAAATTCATTTAGCAGGGTTTCAAGTTTTGCTTTCTGGCTGTTTTTCGAAAGCCGGGTCATTTCAAGCACTGCCAATATGTTATCTTCCACACTTAGTTTTCTAAAAACGGAGGCCTCCTGCGGTAGATACCCGATCCCTAATTGTGCCCGCTTGTACATGGGAAGTTTGGTAATGTTTGTATCATTCAAAAAAACCTCGCCTTCATCCGGCCTTATTAAACCAACAACCATATAGAAGGTAGTGGTTTTCCCGGCTCCATTAGGTCCAAGTAAGCCAACAATTTCACCTTGCTTTACCTCTACCGACACATGGTTAACAACAACGCGGTTCCGGTATTGCTTCAATAAGTTACTAGTATGTATTCTTATATTCAAGGTTAAGCTTTAGGTAAAAATAAGATGAAAGGTGGTTCCCGGATTTTATTACTATACTCTTTTGTATTTAGTTAACGCTGCATTATGTTTGCACCTCGTTATGAAAGTCACCGATCATATTAATAATGGGCAAAGCACCGGCATTTCTTTTGAAATTTTGCCTCCATTAAAAGGTAAAGGCATTAATGCTTTATGGGAACACCTTGATCCATTGGTAGAATTTAAACCTGCATTTATTAATGTTACTTACCACCGCAGCGAGAGCATGTTCAAACGTAAGGCAGATGGAACATTTGAAAAAGTGGAAGTACGCAAACGGCCCGGCACCGTGGGTATTTGCGCCGCCATCATGAACCGTTATAAGGTAGATGCAGTGGCACATCTTATCTGTGGGGGTTTTAGCAAGCAGGAAACCGAAGATGCTTTGATTGATCTGAATTTTTTAGGTATTGATAATGTATTGGTCTTGCGTGGTGATGCACCGAAGAATGAAACTTTTTTTGAACCGGAACCCGGCGGTCATAAATATGCAATTGAATTGATGCAACAGGTTATCAATATGAATAATGGTATTTACATTGAAGAAGATTTAAAAAATGCTGTAAAAACATCTTTTTGCATTGGCGTGGCCGGTTATCCCGAAAAACATTTTGAATCCCCCAACCTGCAAACTGATTTAAGTTTTTTGAAAGTAAAAGTTGATGCGGGAGCCGAGTATATTACCACGCAAATGTTTTTTGACAATAAAAAATATTTTGAGTTTGTAAAAAATTGTAATTCGGCGGGTATTAATGTACCCATCATCCCCGGCTTAAAACCACTGAGCACTAAAAAACAGTTGACAGTGATTCCAAGAATGTTTCATGTTGATATACCTGAGGAACTTTCAAACGAAATATTAAAATGCAAAACAGACAGCGAAGTAGAAATAGTGGGTACAGAATGGTTGCTGCAACAATCAAAAGAACTAAAAGCGGCAGGAGTTCCGGTGCTTCATTATTATACCTTGGGTAAGCATGTTATGGTAGCTAATGTGGTAAGAGAAATAGTGTGAATGTTGAATGATGAATTTTAAATGTTAGATGGTTCAACTGTCAAGTATCTACTGAGTTGAGTTGCCTTTACTATGTTTGTCTGCAATCATAACGCCTCTCACATTTGTCATGGTGAGGTACGAACCATCTGCTTCCACTTGAATGGACATTATATACTCTAATCAGATTCTTCACTTCCGGTTGCCAATGACAAAACCAAGAGTCA
>JALZIY010000375.1 GCA_030860085.1 Bacteroidota bacterium
TTCGGGATAGGTCTGATGAATTTACTTTATTCAACAGGATCGTAAAGAACAAATATCATTGTCTTGCAATAATATTTTTTCTATTAAGGTTCCTGTTTCTTACAATATCATCTTTAAAGCAAATGCCCATAAACATGAGAAAGTATATGTCGCCTTCTTTCTGTAGTCAGTTGTTAAGAGTTAAATATGTACCGCAATCTTAATGGCAGATTATTAGGATTAACAGAACAATGAGAAAAAAATTAAATAAATTATAATGAGAAAATTCCTAGAAACAACGGCTACAATAATGATCCTTTGTTTGTTGTTTTCCCATTGCGCATCCACTAAAAAACAAGCTGATTCAGCCAGCTCTATTTCAGCAAAGTGGATAGATGAGAATTTGGAGCAAGCTGCAAAGCAATATAAAGTATTAGCCCGAAAAGTTCCTGCCGGTGTTATGCCAAGATCATTTACAAATGACACCCTGCGAACCTGCACTTCGGAAAACTGGACTGCCGGTTTTTATCCGGGAACATTGCTTTACCTGTATGAAAACACAAAAGACGAAAGTTTATACAATGAGACACTGAAGAAAATAAGGCTGATGGAAAAAGAGCAGTACAATAAAGGCACACATGATCTTGGGTTTATGATGTATTGCAGCTATGGTAACCTTAATCGTATTACTCCAAATGAAGAATATAAAAAGATACTTATTAACTCGGCACGGTCTCTTGCTACAAGATTCAATCCCACAGTTGGTTGTATTCGTTCATGGGGCAGGTCTAATGATACCACAATGTTTAGAGTTATTGTAGACAACATGATGAATCTTGAATTATTATTTTGGGCAGCAAAGACCACAGGAGATTCTTCGTTGTATAATATTTCGGTAACGCATGCGAACACTACGTTGCAAAATCATTTCAGACAAGATAATAGTTCTTACCACGTGGTAGTTTATAACCCGCAAACAGGAAAGGTGATGAGGAAGGAAACGGCGCAAGGCGCAGCCGATGAATCGGCCTGGGCACGTGGGCAATCATGGGGATTGTATGGCTATACTTTAATGTACCGGGAAACAAAAGACCAAAAATATTTAGACCAGGCACAAAACATTGCAGCATTTATTTTAAATCATCAAAATCTGCCTGCAAATAAAATTCCTTACTGGGATTATAATGCTCCGGGAATTCCTAATACATACAGGGATGCTTCTTCGGCTACTATTATGGCTTCTGCATTGATAGAATTGGCAGGATATAGCAACAATGATTTGTCAAAGAAGTATATCAGTGCTGTTGAAACCATTTTAAAAACGCTTTCTTCTCCTGAGTACAAAGCTGTCATTGGAGAAAACGGAGGTTTTATATTGAAACATAGTGTGGCGCATTTACCAAAAAATACAGAAGTTGATTCGCCATTACCTTACGCCGACTATTATTATGCTGAAGCAATGCTGCGATACAAAAAATATTTTGATTTATAAAGAATGTACATCCATCTAAAGAAAATATTGTTGGTTTTTATCATCGGAGGGTGGAATGTTCATGTCTTGGCTAAAAACGTAAAAGAAGAAGCCAGAGTAAGTCTTGCAGAAAACGGGAAAGCGAAATTGGTAATATCCGTTCCTGATAATCCTACGGTTACGCAACAATTTGCTGCATCCGAATTGGCAAAATATCTCCACCAGATTAGCGGAGCCAGCTTTCAAAAAGAAAGCAGAATTGAGCAAGCTGCTATAAAACTTCAATTAAAAAAAGGAAAACCAGATGAAGGTTATGAAATCTGGGTAAAGGGCAATGATATAATTCTTTCAGGTAATTCTGACCGTGCTCTTTTGTATGCCGTCTATAATTTTTTAGAACGGCTTGGTTGTGTTTGGCTTGCTCCGGA
This sequence comes from Bacteroidota bacterium, assembly GCA_030860085.1. Lineage (GTDB taxonomy): Bacteria > Bacteroidota > Bacteroidia > Chitinophagales > Chitinophagaceae > Flavisolibacter. The sequence goes on from JALZIY010000375.1 coordinate 1,879, forward strand.
TTTTCCTATGTATAACGGCAAGCACGAAGTGGTGCCGCATAATTCAAATCTTGTGTTTTTATTAAAAAAATCTATAAAAGCACAACCCAGTTTTGCTTACAGAAAAATTGATGTGGATGGTGGCCGCTCACACAACAGCGACAATCTAAAAAAGATGGTTGACTGGATGGCAAAAGTGCGATACAATGTATTAAGAGTGCCTGTTAACCTGAATGGAAATGGCCGTGTGCGATGGGATAAATGGCGCGATGATGTATTGCCTGAATTGAAAAAGAGAGAGATGATATTGGAAGTTGGCGGACATGGTTACCAGAATTTCATCAATGCAGAAATGGAGGATGGCACACTCTTTAAAACGCATCCTGAATGGTTTGGTAAAGACAGTAGCTGCCAGCCTTCAGCTTCTGAAAGACTCGTTTTTAATACGGCTGATTCCGCTGCAGTTAATTATGCAATTGCCAATATCATAAAATACATTCAACAACATCCGGAGATAAAAATATTTGGATTATGGCCATCTGATGTTGGCAGGTGGCAGGATTGTAAGGAGATGGAAAAGTATGGAGTGCCGCAGGACCGGCAGGCCGCATTTGCCAATAAAGTGGAAGCAGAAATACACAAGGTCCGTCCCGATATTATACTTGAACTGATAGCGTATTCCTTTACTTTATCAGTTCCATTAAAAGTTCCTTTAAGTAAAACCATTCAAGTTGATTTTTGTCCCATCAATCAAAGTTTTGAAAAACAGATTTATGATAAAAGTTCTGTTAGAAATAATGAATACGCCGAAGAGTTAAAAAAATGGAGAAAAATTTTTTCGGGAGATATTGGCTTGTATTCTTACTACCGTAAATATGCATGGCGGTCAGCGCCGGTTGTGATTCCGCATTATATCCAAAATGATATGCAATGGTATGCGGGGTTTCCTTTGCAAGGCATATCAACTTATGCCGAACCCGGTGACTGGTTCACTTATGAACTAAATCATTATGTTCTTGCGCAGGTCTCATGGAATCCGAAAGTTGATGTTGATTCTTTGCGTCAACTTTTTTTTGCAGGACGTTATGGAGCTAACCACAGACTGGCACAAGAAGCATATAATGCACTTGAACAAATAACTCCTTTGTATGGAAGCATTCCTTTTACATCGTTAAAATCAAAAAATGAAATCAATAAAGCGAACAAGAAAGTTGAAGAGCAGATTTCTTTTATAGAAGTAGTTCAAAAAAAGGAAAATGATAAAACTGTGTCACGTAATCATGAGAGATTGCTGCTGATGCTGAAATATTTGAACATGGATCTTTCCATTCAAAGTTCATTAGCGGAAAAAAAATCAAAAGATTTAGCTATAGAACAAATAAAAGATTTGCTTGCTTTTTTGCAGGCCAACCTTGATAAAGGAGTTTTTATTTTAACCGGGGACAATGACCTGGCAAGGTTTACGAAAAAGTATGGGCTTACGAATCAAAGCCTTTTAGATTGATTGCTGACAAAAATTGAAAGTTAAATGCTCATTACAAAAGTTGAATAAAATAAAAAGTCCGGCCTCCGTCTCCTTTGGAGAGGGAACGAGGGTGAGGTCACAACGCATGAAAAAAACACTCATATCGCATCTTATCTTCTTTAAGTGGATGCTATGTCTTTGCATGTTTTTTTCTTTACAGACTGCATTAGCGGGTACTTATTATATTAATAGCAGGTGGGGAAATGATACAAACACCGGGAGAACAAAAGACAGTGCCTGGCAGAGTTGTAAAAATCTTGAAAAAAATAGCTTCCTTCCCGGCGATAGTATTTTGTTTGCGAATGGTTCTTCGTATAAAGGAGGTTTTGTATTTAACAATTCGGGCACAACAGAAAAACCAATAGTTTTTTCTAATTATAGTGTTGGCGAAGATATCATTACCACCACGCCAAGAGAAAAGCTGAGTAATATTTTTGTAAAGTATGGAGCAGGACCCTTACCTGCATTTACAAATCCTGATTGGACTGTCCTTAATGGCAACGTCTTTCAAATACATGGAAATTATATCATCATTGATGGATTATATTTTCATGATAATACCAATCCACCTAACTCTGATCGTAAAAATAAAAATGTTCAAAAGCTGGGAGCTATCTACTTTGCATTAGGGACGCACCATAATATAGTGCGCAACTGTGAATTTTTTCATACACCTGTAGCCATAAAAATAAAGGGTTCATATAACCTTATTACTCATAATTATTTTCATGATGCACCTGATTCAATGGCTCACAGCTGGGGACCTATTGCTATTATGATTGTAAAACCGCATAATGAAATTTGCTATAACAGATTTATGAATTATGGATCTTACGGAGGTCCGTATGGATCTGATGGAGGAGTTATTGAGCTTGATGGTGTTGATGATAATTTTGAAGGAAGAAATATAAATATTCACCACAACATTTCTACCAATAATCATGGTTTTTTAGAGTTGGCCGGAAGAAATGTGGACAGCATAACCGTGGCTTATAATTTGAGTGATGACCGGAACCAGTTTATTGGCGGCGGCTCAATGAAAAATATTCTTGTGATTAATAATACAGTGATAAGAACAAGGGAGCCTAATGTTGATCGTTATATATTCTGGACATTTAACCGGGATTCTACTTTTTTAACTGTGCGAAATAACATTTTTGTTTTAGCAAAAGATATAAAAGTTTTTGGTCCTTATATAAAAGCTATTGGTCATAGACGAACAAGGATAGGCGAGCAGGTGCACGATCATAATTTATATTATTCAGTCGGCAATGCTGATCCAATTGGTATTGCACCCGGCAAGGGCGATATTATTGCAGATCCACTTTTTGTAGATTTTAAAAACAGGAATTTCAGATTGCGTGAAAACAGCCCGGCGATTAATGCGGGAGTAAAAACAATTTATAAAAAAGATTTAGATGGTTACCCTGTTCCAAAAAAAGGATTACCGGATATTGGAGCTTTTGAATTTTAAGACGCAACGAATAAAATAATTAAAAAGAAAGTGTGCTGATATGAATGCAAAAAATGTGATAGTGATATTGTTCCTTTTTATGAATAAGATTTCTTTTTCACAGGAAAAAAATATTGCATTAAATAAACCTGTTATTGCAACTACTGAAGCTGCAAATTTTCCTGCAACCAATATGGTTGACGGAAAAATTTCAAGAACATCTAAATGGGAAGCTGCAAATGGAAAGGCACCGCATATAATTGAAATTGATCTAAGAAAATATTACAGCATTACTGAATTAAGAGTTCACAGCGGTATTATGGATGCGGAAAAGAAGCCGGATGAAACGACACAGGCTGCCGGTTTCTGGTCGGTGAAGAATTTTAAAATGCAATATTGGGACGATGCTAACTGGAGTGATCTCCCACAAAGCGAAGTACATGAGAACAGGCTTACCACAGCAACATTTAAATACAGTCCGGCTATAACGACTTTTAAAATAAGATTAGTTTCTGATGATGGTGAACCTATCAATATCATGGAGATCGAAGCCTTTGGGGCAGAAGCAGCAAACATGCCAATTCCGCCAACTGTTTCATCAACTATAAAAACTCAACAGGCTTCAACAGCACCGCAATCAGCCATTATCACTGTCAGCAATAAAGTAGTTGGCAAAACCATGAAGTATGTTGGCTATAACCAGGGTTATTATTTTCCCGGAAGTAATGTTTCGGGTTGGGTTGAATATTCCAATGTCAACAGCTTTAGAATTTGGACAAGCTTAAACTCATTTGTACCGCAGACCGCTGTTCAGGTTGATAAAACTATTTCTTCGGTAGAGGAGTTTGATAAAAGAAAGGCTGAATTAAGACAAAGCCCTGAGAAAAATAATTATATCAAATGGAATAGCTTGCTTCCACTTTATGACAAGCCTGATTCATCATCCACCAACGCAATGATTTTTAATTATGCACTTAGCGAGTTAAAGCGGTTGAATGTAGATGTTATTTTACAAATGGGCAGCACTGACTTTGAAGACTCCTGGGAGAATAAATGGAAACAATGGCAGCGCTATTATGCCCTTGCTTATTATGTGGCAAAAAAAGGCAGTGTAGCAATGTTTGCTTTGCAAAACGAACCCAATCACCGCAACTCAGGTCCTATGAAACTGGATCAATGGATCATGGCTATGCAGATTGTTTCAGATGCCATTCATTGTGCGGTTGAAGATGTAAATAAAAAATATGGTAAAAGTCTTACGCCAAAATTTGTAGGTCCTGTAACTGCGGGTAATAATCCTGAATGGTGGGCTGCTGTTGCAAAAAATATTCGCACTGACTATCATGGTAAAACGTTAAATAAAGATTTGCTTCAAATTTTTTCGACACATTCGTATAATTCTCCTGCTGTAGGTTATGAATCCCGCATTAAAAATATCAATGAGATCATACAAACTAATCATCCTGCAGGAAAAACCCTGCCTGTTGCTTATACAGAAATTGGCAGGTGGATGAACGCCTATTTAATTGATAAGGAAGAAACCATGGATGCACCTTCTTTGTTTACTGAATGGGCTGGTATCTATGCCAATAATATGAAGAACGGCGGTTATGGAATGTGGGCTTTTAAATTTGCCAATACGGCCAGTGGTCCTTATCCGAGAGGTATCAAATCAGGTCATCATTTTATTTGGCAGGGAAAACGAATTGTGGAAGATGCGTATAAAAATATTGCTTTTGGCAAACCAGTTACGACAAGTAATTCAATTACTGAATCTTCATTTATAACAGACGGAAATAAAACCGATGCATCTTCGTGGATTTCAGATTCAGGCACTATAGAAAAATGGATAGAGATAGACCTTGGCAAGATAGCTGATATCGGAAGCGCTGTTATTTATACTGGTGATGCATCAGGAGTTTACACAAGTCCTGAAAGAATAAAAAATTTTAAACTTCAATATGCAGAGGGAAATACCTGGAAAGATGTTCAGGGTGCAGAAGAAAAGGATAATAAGTATGCGCAGGTGTTCCAGGTTTTCAAACAACATGTATCAACAAACAAGATTCGATTTGTTACAAATGATAAAGGAAGTGTAAAAGTTCGTGAAATAAAATTGTTTGCAAAAGATGATGGCCCTTCCGGCGAAGCCAGTTATAATGTATCGGGGATTCAACGCACAGGCCAGGTTGTTCGTTTGTTTGCTAAAGGATTCAAAAACGAAAGGCCTTTATTGGAAACAAGATCAACTGTTAATGATTCTGGTTTGGACAGCTATACTTCGTATGATGAGCAATCGGGCAACTATTATATGTGGCTGGTGCAAAGGGGACTATTTGATTATAACTTGAAACTGGATTTTAAAGATCTTGGCATCGCAGCAGGAAC
>JALZIY010000392.1 GCA_030860085.1 Bacteroidota bacterium
GACCTATCCCTAAATTCCTACACCAGGTACTCAAACAGGTTATTGTTTTTATTTAACTCAGTATAATTGATATTAAACTTAACCATGTTTTGTAGCAGCGCATTGTGCTCCAGCATTGTTTGCAATGCCTGTGAAAGATTTTTTCTTTCAGAAACTGTGTTGCCGTTTATGCCGTAACCTCTGGCCACCATAACATAGTCGGGGCTTGCAATGTCAACAAATGAATATCGCTTCATGGTTTTGGTTGCCACACTTAGTTCAATGATATCGTCATCTCCTACCAGTGCTATCAATCCCCCTTCTATGCTTCAGGTGTTATGTGCCCAACGAATTTATTAATGGAATGCCGCTTTCTTTAAACATTATTGAAGTGATTTTACAGGTCTGAATAAGCAGGTTAAGCCTGTGAAAGGCTTAATAACACTGCATTTGCGCACTAAAAAACTACAATGCCCAAAAGGAGTTCAGATGCCCTCTTTCAATCGGCTCATTCGCTGGAAAAGTCAGAAAAGCGAAACTTTCGATTATATGTTACGCGTAATACTGGTTCTGAAGACCTCAAGATCTTACCGACATTTCAATGCTTCGGTTAAATACTCCAATATCAAATCTTAAAAAATCCTTCTTGAAATCTTCTTTATAAAGCTCATTCCCTATATTTGCACCAGTTCTTTTAATTATCACTTATCAAGAAAGGCTGAGGGTAATGGCCCGATGAAGCCTTGACAACCTGTTGCAGAAATGTGGCAAGGTGCCAATTCCATCACGTTAATGCGTGACAGATAAGTGGGATCAAGCTTTTTAATACCCCAACATATTTTGAGCTCTTCCCATTTATCGGAGGAGCTTTTTTTGTGCCCCCATCCCTAAAGGGCATGTAAGAAACTCTTTCGGTAGAAAAAATTTCTCTCTCACTTTTTTGATAAGCCTTTCTTCAAAACAAAATTTTTTCACCCCCCTTCAGGGGATGGGGGCAAAACCAAAAAAGAGATGAGCAACGCAACACAAATCATTCACAGCATTCCTGTAGATCCTTTAACCGGCGCTATTTCGGTGCCTATTTATCAAACCTCCACTTATGTACAGGAAGCGCCTGGTATAAACAGAGGATATGATTACGCCAGGACTGGAAATCCAACAAGAGCAACATTAGAAACTGTTATCGCCCAATTAGAAAAAGGCTCCGTAGGCGTGGCGTTTGGCAGTGGGCTGGCAGCCATTGATGCGGTAGTAAAACTTTTAGAAAGTGGAGATGAAATTTTAGCCGTAGATGATATTTATGGAGGCGCATTTAGGCTGTTCACACATATCTATCAAAAATTTGGCATCACTGTAAATTATGTGGATGCCACCAATGTTGAAAATGTTTTTCATGCCGTTACTCCAAAAACAAAACTGATCTGGATTGAAACGCCAACCAATCCTACACTTAAAATTTCCGATATCGCTGCTATCGCAAAAATTGCAAAAGCCAATGGTTGCTTGCTTTGCGTGGATAATACTTTTGCTTCACCGGCCTTACAAAACCCTCTTTTATTGGGAGCTGATATTGTAGTTCATTCTGCTACAAAATATTTAGGTGGTCACAGTGATTTGATTGCAGGCTTAGTCGTAACCAAAGAAAAAGAATTGGGTGAAAAAATAAAATTCATTCAGAATGCAAGTGGCGCTATTCTTTCGCCTTTTGATAGCTGGCTGGTAATTCGTGGCATTGAAACACTTCCGCTTCGAATTAAACAGCATTGCGAAAATGCGCAAAAGGTTGCTGAATATTTGATTGGTCAACCTGGAGTTGATAAGGTTTTTTATCCGGGACTAAAATCACATGTTAATCATGATATAGCTGCAAAACAATCAAAAGGTTTTGGTGGCATTGTTTCGTTTACTCTTAAAAATGATACGGAGCAGGCAGCAACCGATTTCGTTATCTCCACTCAATTATTTAAACTGGCGGAAAGCCTCGGGGGTGTAAAAAGCTTGCTTTGCCATCCTGCAAACATGACGCACAAATCTATCCCTGTAGAAAGAAGAAGAGCAGCCGGTGTACAAGATAGTTTAATACGTTTATCTGTTGGGCTTGAAGAAGCTGATGATCTTATTAAGGATATTGAACAAGCATTAACTTGTATTAAAGAGCCAAATTTTCAAACTGTAAATGAATAACTATGAGTTCTAAAAATAAAATCGTAACCTGGTTGTTTGCTTTGTAGTAGTTGAAGGCATTTACAACAGGACATACTAAGCTGAAACATTTAAGGCAAAAATCAGGACGGTTATTGAGACAAGCATTGAGAAAGAAGGCGCTTTGTGAGCTTAATATAGTGCGAAGGGATTGATTGAACGTATGGCTCAAAAAATGATAAATGAGTCAGAAACTTCTTTGCTGTTAAGACCAAACCTTAAAAATTCGCTTTTGCCTAAGAGAGAGCAACATCTTGATTTTGCTGGTGAAAAAGAAAAGGAGGTTGGACTTGAAAAGGCAACGGAACTTCTTATGAGCCCTGTTAAAGAAAATAATTATTTGCCTTATCATCTGCTGCAGAAAAAAAGAAAAAAGAAAAAAAATTCAGTACACTTATAAGCAAAAAGACAACTATAAATAAGATATCATGCACTTTCATGCAAACATCTAAGCGATTCTTAATAGTAATTAAGTTTATGAGTAATGCATGGTAGCAGCCTAAATCTATTAATCATTTCCATTCACTTCTATAATGTTAATCGGCAAATTTTCAAAATAATCCTTAGTTACTGGATGGCAAGTAAAAATTAATATTTGTCTGTTTTCTGCAAATTCATGCAGAATCTTTGCTGTTTGCTTTGCTCTGACAGGGTCAAAATTTACTAAAACTTCATCTACAATTAAAGGAAGTGGCTCAGTAGTGTTTTCATATTCATCAATGAAACCCAAACGTAAGCTTATTAGCAATTGCTCCTTTGTACCTCTGCTTAATTGGTCAATTTGCTTTGCTCGTTTATTTGCATCAAAGACTAATACATCCTTCTTTTCCAAAGAAGCGCTTATTTGTGT
>JALZIY010000427.1 GCA_030860085.1 Bacteroidota bacterium
CTCCTTTACTAACATAGTATTGAAAAAGCTCCCTAACATTTTTTCTTTGACGCTCCCTGTGTTGCAGATAAGCCTGCCTCAGCTCGCCAAAAGTGTTCAGCAGTTCAAAATTATTCAGGTAAAAGAACTTATAACTGTTCTGAATTTTAAATAATTGTTTATGATATTCAAGGAAAAACAGGATGCTCTCTTTACTTATCGGTATATGCATACCTATTTCCTCAATCTCTGCAATCATTTTGCAATATAACTCTACAATTAAATTTTTCTTACTGGGAAAATGATAGGTAAAGTTGCCCACACTTATTTGCATGGCTTCGGAAATACTTCTTACCGACACCTTTCTTATCCCGTTTTTATTGAACAGGTCCTGTGCAACATCTAATATTTTATCCTTTGTTTTCATCTTTAAGAAAAGAAAGTCTTATTTTTCATTTATAGTACATTTGTACTAATTAGTTTTGCTGCAGAATTGTTGCATTTGGACGGTATGTTTCATTGATAAAATTAAAGATTAAGATGGCGAAGTTCAAATTCTTATAAAGTACCAATCAGTAGAACGACAATTTTAGCTCCAAAGAGATGATTGCCGACATGTAAAAAATACTGTGCTATGATTGCTGGCAAAAATGAGATAACAACATGGGTAAAAGCTTATACCAGGGATTTATATGCATATACTCAATCTAAAATTCCGTATAAAGAAGCGGCAGAAGATATTGTACAAAATACATTTTTAGCAGCAGTTGAATCTTACTCGAAGTTCAGGCATGATAGCAATCCCAAAACCTGGCTCTTTGCTATTTTGAAAAATAAAATAGCAGATTATTTAAGGCAGAAGTATAAACAAACGGATATTAACCAATCTTTTGACCCGTTAGAAATATGTTTCGATAAAGATGGCTCCTGGAACCCCTGTCACAAACCTGAACATTGGCTATTTGATGAAGAAGAATTATTAGACAATCCGGAATTTAACCAGGTGCTCAAAAACTGTGTTGAACATCTGCCTGCAAAATGGTCTTCGGCTGTGCAACTGAAATACTTTTATGAAGACAGCAGCAATGAAATATGTGACCATCTCAAAATAACACTTACTAACTTTTGGCAAATGATCCACCGAGCTAAAGTTATGCTCCGTTTTTGTCTTGAAACCAATTGGTTTAATAAGCAAAATAACTAAATAAGGATTTGAATTACTTTTGTCAGGGTTAATAACGTTTAACGACTATTCTTTTTTAAAGTTCCTTAGTTTATGCAAAAATTGATGAATGCAATTATGCTCTCCTGCCGCAAAGCGACCGGGCTTGTGGAAAAACGAAGGCACTGCCGTTTAGAAAGCATGGAGGGCATTCAGTTAAAGATGCACCTTTCCATGTGCACGAATTGCAGCAATTATGCTAAGCAAACAAGCCTTATTGACCGCCTTTTAAACAGACAGCCAAACTCACTTCCTTCCACTGCAAATACTTCTTTACTTGAAGAACGAATAATTACCGGTATTCAAAATAAATTTTAAAAATCTAACGTTCGCTGTCAGGTTTCCAAGCTTATCCCGACTATTGTTTTAACAAGATACTCTGTTCTGCATTCATCAAAAGCTATTAATCATGCTTTCGAATGAATATTTTTTTAAAAATCAAGGTAATATTTATGGAACATAGGCGCTAAAATGTTATTTCCTGCGCCACTTTCCTACGGAACAGTCTTTTAAAATATACATGAAATAAAACTTGTGACTGATCATTATTACAATGCCCAAGACTTAAAAAAGTTTGGTAATGTGGCAGATTTTCAAAAAAACTTAGCCGATAAATTTTTCTCCTATTATGGCGAGGTATTTAAAGATAGCGAGCTTACGGCCCGTGAAAAGTCATTGATAGCATTAGCAGTGGCTCATGCTGTTCAGTGCCCTTACTGCATTGATGCCTACAGCAATGATGCATTTGAGAAAGGTTGCAGTGAAGCGCAGATGATGGAGGCCGTGCATGTTGCTTGCGCTATACGTGGAGGTGCTTCGTTGGTGCATGGGGTACAAATGATGAATAAAGTGAAAGAAATAG
>JALZIY010000460.1 GCA_030860085.1 Bacteroidota bacterium
CTATTTATCTTCGGTAACGGGCTGGACATTAGAAATCCCGCCTTCGGCAATACCTGAACGTAAACCTTGACACAGTCCCATTAAATTGACATCAATAGCTGTGAAAATATGCTATAAGTTGCAATTCCAAAAAAGATTGCAAGCAATTTTACTTACTTTCAAATAAATTGATTTCATGAAAAATTATTTCCTCTTTTTCTTCCCAATTTTTTTTATAGTTCAATTTATTTCAGCTCAATCTCCCCAAATTCTTGATGTTAGAGAGTATGGTAATCAAAATAAAAACAAAATCATTAAAGAGTTTGTAACTTTTCTTTCATTGCCTAATGTTGCTAAAGACACTGCCAACATTAAAAAAAATGCTGCCTTCATTATGGATATGATGAAGATGCGGGGCATACAAAAAGTTCAGCTTTTAACTGCTCAAACAGTAGGTGTGCCTCCGGCAGTATATGGTGAAGTTATTTTTCCTGGTGCAAAACAAACCCTTATTTTTTATGCTCATTACGATGGACAGCCTGTTAACCCTGCCCAATGGGCAAAAGGGCTTGACCCGTTTCAGCCTAAGTTATTTACAGCAGCAATAGATAAAAATGGCAACAATATTCCTTTTCCTGAAAATGGTGACAGTTATAACGCCGAATGGAGAATATATGGACGTAGTGCCTCTGATGATAAAGCAGGTGTTGTTGCTATTTTAAATGCCTATGATGCTATAAAAAAAAGTGGCCTCAAGCCTGCCTGCAACCTGAAGTTTTTCTTTGAGGGAGAAGAGGAAGCAGGTTCTCCCCATTTGAATGAAATACTGGAAAAGTACAGATCGCTGCTCCAATCTGACCTGTGGATCATTTGTGACGGACCTGTTCACCAGTCAGGAAAAAAGCAGATTGCATTTGGCGTTCGTGGCGATGCGCATCTTGACCTTACGGTATATGCATCAAAAAGACCATTACATAGCGGGCATTACGGCAACTGGGCTCCAAACCCTGCCATGATGCTGGCGAAATTATTAGCTTCTATGAAGGATGAAGCCGGTAAAGTCACCGTAAAAGGTTTTTATGATGATGTTATACCCTTAACGCCTTTTGAAAGAAAAGCTCTTCAGGAGGTGCCACTGGTAGATGAGCAAATGAAAAATGAATTAGGGATCAGTGGAATTGAAATGCAGGGAGTAACATTGAACGAAGCTATTAACCAGCCTTCGTTAAACATCAACGGCATGCAAAGTGGTAATGTAGGCAAGCTCGCATCAAATCAGATCCCTACTTATGCTACAGCCGTTATTGATCTGAGGCTGGTATTAGGTAATGATTGGAGAAGGCAGCAACAAAAAGTTACAGCTCATATAAAAGCACAAGGCTATTTTGTAACTGATCACGAGCCTACAGATGAGGAAAGAAAAAAGTATGCAAAGATCATAAAAGTAATACCAGGCGATGATGGGTATAATGCCCAGCGAACATCAATGGATCTGCCGATAATTAAAAAGGTAATAGAGGCAGTTAAAAGCACTACTAAAGAGCAGGTTGTACTACAGCCAACAATGGGTGGCAGCCTTCCGTTGTTCTTATTTGAAAAACATTTAAACGCCAAAACCATTACAGTTCCCATAGCTAATCATGATAACAACCAGCATGCAGAAAATGAAAATATACGGCTGCAGAATTTATGGGATGGAATTGAAACAATGGCGGCGCTAATGATGATGGTCCGGACTTGACGTAGCATTAATACCAGCAACCAGCCCTTTGCCAGGCACTAATAATGTTGCCTGGTACTTAACTCCTAAATGAACAGGCGCACTATAATTATTTATTGTACGAAAGTATTTTTATAAATAGCCTAAGAAATTCATTTAAATGTTTTACGTAAACCTTCTGAAAATGAAGTAGGTATAAAATTTAGTTCGTCCTTCGCTTTGGTAATGTTAAATCCTGTTTTTGCAGGTCGTTTAGCCTGTTGCTGAAAGTCTTCAGCATTAGTTTTTTCAATTAGGTCAGAGTCAAAACCTAAGTAATTTGCTACAGCTATTGCCATTTCAAAGGGACTAAGTTTATCTTCTCCTGAAACATGAAAAATACCTGTCGCCTTTTTTTCTATGATGGTTTTAATCGCATTTGCTAAATCCTCTACATAAGTTGGCGTACGCAACTGGTCGTCATAAATGCGTAAGGTTTCGCCTTTCTGTAAACCCTTAGCAACAACAGTCAATATATTATCGCGACCTGATTTTGGATGTCCGTAAACTAAAACGGTTCGTACAATACTCCATTCAAAAACGTATTCCTTTACTTCGTTTTCAGCCAGAAGTTTTGTTGCTCCATAATAATTTACAGGGCCGCTTTCATCATCCTCTTTGTACATTCCCTTAACTCCATCAAAAATGAAATCGGTGGAAATAAAAACAAAAAAGCATTTTAAACGGTTGGCCTGCTTTAATAAATATCGGGTGCCCGTCACGTTAGTTAAATAAGCCTGCTCTTTATTTAGTTCACAGTCATCTGGTTTTGACATAGCTCCTGCATGAATAATGATATTTGGTCGATGCCTTTGCAACACCTCTTTTACATTTTCTTCATTTGTAAAATCTAATTTTTCGTATTGAAGATTTACATGCTTATAATTAAGCCTGCAATCGCCTTTGCCTGTTGCAATAATCTTATAATCAGGCATTAATAACTCACATAGATAGCTTCCTAAAAATCCATTGGCTCCCGTAATAAGTATGGTCTGCATTATTCAAATATAATACGGGTTCTTTGTTACCTAATGAGCAGCGATTTGGAAATGAGCTTTCCAATATATTGCTAATAGCGGTGAACTGATTTAATAAAAATATAATGCCGGGTTTTTTAAAATTTTCCGTGTATAAAATACACAAGGGCACAATAACCTATTTTTGAAAGTTTTTAGGGCATTGCTCTTTGTAGAAACCAATTATAAATGGAAAAGAAAATCAAGCGCATCGGTGTGCTTACATCCGGTGGCGACTCTCCCGGAATGAATGCTGCTATACGTGCAGTAGTACGTACAGGAATCTATCATGGCCTTGAAGTGTTTGGAATTATGCGGGGTTTCCAGGGACTGATTGAAGATGATATCATTAAAATGGAAAGCAGGTCAGTAGCGAATATTATACAGCGTGGTGGAACTATTTTAAAAACGGCACGATGTAAAGTGTTTCATGAGCCGGAAGGAAGGCAAAAAGCATATGAAATTCTAAAGAAACATGGCATAGAAGGTCTTATAATTATTGGAGGTGATGGCTCTTTTCGGGGAGCGGTTGAATTTAGCAAAGAACATAACATAGCCTGCATTGGTATTGCTGGCACCATTGATAAAGATATTTTTGGAACCGATTTTACTATTGGCTTTGATACTGCAGTAAATACCGCCATAGAGGCTATTGATAAAATACGCGACACAGCCGATGCACATGACCGCTTATTTATTATTGAGGTGATGGGTAGAGATTCAGGGTATATAGCGCTTCACAGTGGCATAGCTACAGGTGCGGAAAACATTTTAATACCGGAACTAAAAACAGATATAGAAGATATTATTATATCTCTACAAGAAAAAGAGAGAAGAAAAAAACTTGTAAATATTATTGTTGTAGCAGAAGGTGATGAGTTTGGAGGAGCAACTAATGTTGCCAAAATAATAAAAGACCGTCTGCCGCAAACAGAGACAAGGGTTTGCATTCTTGGCCATATTCAACGTGGTGGCGCACCCAGTTGCATTGATCGTTTAATTGCAAGCCGCATGGGCTATCACGCCGTGGAATGTTTAATTGAAGGAAGGCATAATGTGTTTGTTGGCATTTTGAATAATAAAATGAATTATGTGCCTCTGGAAAAAGTAGGAAAAAAGAAAAATAATATCGGAGAAGAGTGGATGAAGATTGTAAAAATATTGGCATCATAAAATTTCTGATTGGAGATTTCTAATTTCTAATTATGGCAGCTATCAAACAATTTGAAGATTTAGAAATTTGGCAAAAGTCAAGAATGCTTTATCAGAAGGCAGTTGCGCTTACCAAAAGAAGTTCATTTGAAAAAGACTTTCGTTTTCGTAGTAAAATTAAAGCAGCTGCAGGA
>JALZIY010000477.1 GCA_030860085.1 Bacteroidota bacterium
ATATTTACCCGTGCAATACTTGCCATACTCGATTGTATAACTTTTGCATTGTATAGGTCGGCGCAACCCTCGCTACAAACAATGCTCTTTATTCCAAACCAATCCGCAATGCGCACAATAGTTCCAAAATTTCCAGGGTCTTGAATAGTGTCTAAATAGAGTCCTATTTCATCAGTTATAAAAGGTTCTTGCGGATTTGTTTTTTCTAATACCGCTACTACCTGCTTAGGTGTTTTGAGTTTTGAAATTTTTTCCAGTTCAATTTGTGAAATAATTGAAAGTGAAATATTATTTATAAGCACTTCATTTTTATCTGCCCAATCGTGTGTGGCATATATTTTTTTAATTTGACCAGGAATATAGTGGAGAAATTCACTAACGATCTTCGGACCTTCTGCAACAAATAATCCGGTTTCATCCCGCTGTTTTTTGTAGGCCAAACTTGCAATATCTTTGATTTCACTTTTATTCAGCATAGCACTGGCAATATAGTATGAATGTTCTTGCAACAAAATCTTTTTCCTCCATTAGTAAATTGTTGCCGTTTAGTGTCATCCTGTTTTTTTTTGCTTCCTGTTCCGTTGTAAAAAATTATCCCATTGGTAAGCCATTCGTTTACGAAACAAATATTGAGCTGCAGGGTAAATTTAGTACGGATGAGGCAAAAAATCTCCGTAGCAAGTTGAATGAACAACTCCACGATAGCATACAGGTGCGGACAGCGCAAAAACTGGTTGGTTGGGAAAAAGGCCCGCGGTTTTTTTATTCCGTTTTGAAAACTCCTCCTGTTTATGACAGCACGAATGCCGACAAATCAATCATTTTTATGCGTGCCTTATTAAATTCGTTAGGTTATTATCGCGATACCATTAGTTACGACACAAGCCTGCATATAAATGAAGATCAGCAACGAACAACGGTTAGTTTTAAGGTAACACCGGGCAGAGTTTTTAAAATAGATTCTGTTGTTTTTAACATGGGGCACGACACGTTGCAAAAACTTACTGATGCGGCACGGAACGAATCATTAATAAAGGAGGGAGCGCCTTTTGCTATACCACTTATTTCCTCAGAGCTGGACCGGCTTTCAGACATTTATCGTAATAATGGATATCTACGTTTTTCGAGGGAAGAAATATTAGCTGTTTGGGATACAGTAGGCATCGCTTTGTTAAGATTTACCATCGATCCTATTGCACAGGCACAGCAGTTGGAAGCCTTGCGCCAACGCCGAATAAATCCCAGTGCAGACCTGGAAATTCGCTTACGACCTAATCCGGATACTTCGCATTTAATAAGATATTATGTAGGGGATGTTACCATTTATCCAGACCTTAGACTTGATACATCATTATATACACCCTCTGTATCCAAATTAGGCCAGTATAAAATTGTTTCTTATAAAAATCTTTTTAAACCAAAAATTCTTTTAGAAAACATTTATTTAAATCGGGGTGATCTTTATAGCCAGCGTAATTATTTAAGAACCTTAAGTCGTTTTAATTCGTTAGGGGCATGGCGTTTAACAATTATTGACCAGGTACCAAGACCTAATACCGATACAGTAGATTTTGTCATAAAACTAACACCGGCACCTAAGTATATTTTTGATGCAAACCTTGAAGGCAGCCAAAACTGGGGTACTGCATTTACAGAAGGCAACCTCATAGGAGTAAATTTTGGTTTGCAAAATCGAAATTTTGGGAGAGCTGCCAACCAGGCAAATACAAATTTTCGTTTTGGTACGGAGCTTACACCCGATCGTTTTGTTCAAACAAAACAAATTTCATTTGGTCATTTTATTAGTTTTCCAAGGGTAATTCCGAAGTTTAAATTTGTTCCCCAGGCGTTGAAAGAAAATTTTAGAACAACATTTGCCTTTAATGCTAATTACACAAGCCGTGTGGATTTCTTTCAGCTTTTTTCACTTAACAGTTCATGGGGTTATGAGTTCAATTGGAACAATAAATTATTATCATTGCGTATACCTAACGTTGAGTATTCTTTTTTAGAAAGAGGAATTACTTTAATTAATTTGATCAATACTAATCGATCCTATGAATATATTTTTAACGATGGATTAGTTTCATCAATCATATCCAGCATCACTGTAACCGGCGGCAAGAAAGATGTTACCCATTTTGCCCGGTTTAATGTAGAAGCCTCTGGTTTATTAACCGGCCTGATTCGCTCAAAATTTTTGGATACAAATCTTTACCGGTTTATTAAATTAGACGCTGATTTTCGCCAAACTCATACTATCCGGCGTTCTGCTTTTGCATGGCGTGTTTTTGCTGGTGCAGGCTATGAGCTTCCTTCCACTCATTATTTTAATGATCAATATCTTCCTTTTTTCAAAGCCTATTTTGCCGGAGGCGCCAACAGCATGCGGGCCTGGCCGTTGCGTAAATTAGGACCTGGCTCCGCTGTAAAATCATTTGAGCGTAATGTTGCACCTGACCGTTTCGGTGATATTCAAATTGAAATGAATGCAGAATATCGCTTTTATCTTACAGAGATCGGGGGAGTTAAGTTGAACAGCGTTTTATTTACTGACATTGGCAACATTTGGAACTTACGCTACAACCCCGATTTTCCGGGAGGAGAATTTAAGTTCAATAAATTATTAAAAGACCTGGCTGTTGGCGCTGGTACGGGTTTGCGAATTGATTTTGGGTTATTCCTGGTACGGGTAGATGTTGCCTATAAATTAAAAGATCCCAGCCCTGCAGATATTATTAATCAAAATAAATTCTTCCCTTATAGAAATTTACTAAAAGATGCCCAGATCCAATTAGGTGTTACATATCCATTTTAATGGCTTCGCCAGAATTACAACCATGCAATAAAAAAGGGTTTACCGACTATTAGTTTCTTTTATCTCTGTTTCAAACTGTTCAATCGTTTTCGCTTCGGAATTCAAAAAAGAGCCAATGCGCGTCCTGCACAAACTACTCAAATAACCACCACAACCTAATCGTACTCCAAAATCATTTGCCAGGCTTCGGATGTACGTGCCTGTTGAGCAAACCACTTTGAAATGCACTGCTGGCAGATTGATTTTTTCAATTGAAAATTCGTAAATAGTTACCTGCCTTGGTTCCAATTTTACTTCTATTCCTTTTCTCGCTAATTCATAAGCCCGCTTGCCATCTTTTTTGATGGCAGAATGTATGGGAGGTACCTGCATGATAATGCCTGTTAAGGATTGAGCCGTCATCTGCAATTGTTCCATTGTTACATTTTCAATTGGTTTAAAATTTTGCGGTTCACTTTCCAGGTCAAAAGTTGGGGTAGTAGCACCGAGTGTGATGGTACCAGTATATTCTTTCTCCTGTGACATATACTCATTTATCTTTTTAGTGTATTCACCGGTACAAATTATCAGCAGCCCTGTTGCCAATGGATCCAAAGTACCGGCATGGCCGACTTTTTTTGTTTTAGTGAGATACCGAATTTTTCTTACTGCATCAAAAGAGGTCCAGTACAGCGGTTTATTGATAAGGAGGACCTGGCCCTGGGAATAAATGTTGATGTGTTCAATCATGAGGAAGAATCAAAAGTGAAACGTCAAACGTCAGACGTGAGACAGGAGACCCTGAAAGTTGAGACATCAAATATCAGCTTTAGATTTTATCATATTTGAAAGCATAGCGAAACATTTATTCAATAGCTCTCCAGCAGTTTTTAATTCTTCTAATTTATAATAATTGAGATCAACTGCAGTTTCTAAAGCAGCATCAAGTTCTACTACAGAGCCTCTGGAAATTTCTAAAAACCTTTTTCTTTCAACCTCTGATCTCCTGGTAGAACCCTCTGCAAGGTTCAATTTTGCTGATAAAGCAGCCCTCCTGATTTGAGGAACCATATTAAATTTTTCCTCAGCTGGCAATAACATGGAAACTTTGTATATCTCTTTTGCTAATTCTCTAACGGCAAGATATACACTCAGTGATTTGTGTTTTAATTGAATAAACATAAAATTGATTTTAGTAATTTTTTGAGTGTCAAATGTAAATATGAAACGGGCTTCTGTCTCACGTTTTCACATCTCACATCTCACGTTCTAAATAGATTGCCTGTTTTTTAACTCAAGGTATTTATTGATAGAATTAATAGTTAGATTTTGGGGCGTTGTAAGTACAGCGACTATCCCCGCTTTCCGTAATTCTTTTACCATTAATTTTTTTTCCAATGCGTACTTTTCTGCAATCGTTTTAATATATATGCCTTCAATTGTGTCTGCAGTTACTTCTGTCAGTTTTTTTAATTCAGTGTTTTCAAAAAAAACTACCATCAATAAATGATAGTGTGCAATTCTTTTTAATGAGGCTAATTCACGGTGAAGACTTTCCATAGATTCAAAATTGGTAAACAAAATCAATAAGCTTCTTTGTGTAATGTTGTTTCGGATCAGAGAAAACAGTTTTTCAAAATCAGGTTCCAAAAAATTGGTTTCCTGTTTATACAAGGTTTCAATAAGTAAATTGAGTTGACCTGGTTTTTTATCGGCGGGCAAAAAAGCATCGATGTTTTCTGCAAAAGCTATCAGTCCTGCTTTATCCTGTCGCATTAAAGCAATGTTCAAAAGTACCAATGAGGCATTCACTGAATAGTCGAGCAATGTCATTCCATCAAAAGGCATTTTCATGATCCTGCCTTTATTGATGATGCAATAGATCTGCTGACTACGTTCGTCTGTATAATTATTTACCATCAGGTTGCTATGCCGCGCAGT
Organism: Bacteroidota bacterium; assembly: GCA_030860085.1. Lineage (GTDB taxonomy): Bacteria > Bacteroidota > Bacteroidia > Chitinophagales > Chitinophagaceae > Flavisolibacter. The sequence continues at coordinate 4,739 of JALZIY010000477.1, forward strand.
TGCTTTCCAATTAATGGTACGATAATCATCGCCTATAACATATTCTTTAATTTGCTCAAACTCCATACTGTGGCCCAGTTTGCGCAAACGTTTTACTCCTGCTTCATTCAATCGGTTAGCCGTTGCCAGCAATTGATAGCGCCTCATTTGAATATAAGATGGATATACTTTTACAGTTTCTTTTTGATCAAAACTGTAACGGCGGGTAACAAGCCTTAGCGGACTTGAAATAAAAACATTAATATTCCCAAAACTATATTCACCCCTTGTCAGCGGGTGCAAAAAATAATTAACAACTACTTGTGTGCCTGCATCAATAAATTCAGTTTTTATCCATTTCCTGTTTTGAAATTGAAAAGGCAACTCATCTATTAACTTACAGCGTATCGTAAAGCCATATTCGTTTTTCAGTTCAATGCTCACTTTATTTTCATCTCCATTACTAAATCGATTTGGGGTTGATCGAAATGCATCTATCCCTTTATATTTACTGTATAATAACAAGCTGTCTATTAGCGTAGCTATGGTCAAAAAAGAAAGTAACACTAAACCCACTGTAAAAATTACAGGAATAAAATAACTGATTACAAATAATGCAGAAGCGGTTAGGGCAGAATAATATGCAATACGATTTAAGTAAAAAGAGTGGATCATCTTTAGCGTGGTATGTCCATTGTTTGCAAAATCTGTTTAATGACGGCATCTTCTGATACACCTTCCATTTCTTTATCGGGTGAAAGAATCAGGCGATGACGAAGTACGGGTGATACAACTTCTATAATATCATCAGGCGTTACAAAATCTCTTCCATTAATAGCTGCCAGTGCTTTTGAAGCATTCATAATAGCTAAAGATGCTCTTGGAGATCCCCCAAGGTAAATAGATTTATGGTTGCGGGTTTGATGGATTAAGCTTGCAATAAATTGTAATAATTTTTCTTCAATCATTATTGATTTTACCTGTTGCCGCACATGTGCAATTTGTTCCGCTTTTAAAGCAGGCCGAATAGAATTAACTACGTCAATATTTCCCATGGCATGAAACTGCGTGAGTATTTGCATTTCTTCTTCTTCAGAGGGATACGGAACAACTATTTTAAAAAGAAAACGATCTAATTGTGCTTCAGGTAAGCGATAGGTACCTTCCTGCTCAATGGGATTTTGCGTTGCAATTACCATAAAGGGCGCTTGTAAAAGGTAGGTTTTACCATCTACTGTAATTTGCCTTTCTTCCATTGCTTCAAACAAAGCTGATTGTGTTTTCGCAGGCGCCCGGTTAATTTCATCTATTAATACCACATTGCTAAACAGTGGCCCCCGTTTGAAATCAAAAACCGCTTCCTTGGGATTAAATACAGGCGTTCCTATTACGTCAGAAGGCATCAGGTCGGGAGTAAACTGTATGCGTGAAAATCCTACATCTAGACTGCGTGCAGTTAGCTTGGCTGTCAACGTTTTTGCTACACCGGGCACACCTTCCAGTAACACATGACCGTCTGCCAGCAAAGCTGTAATAATAAGCTTTACCATCTCATCCTGCCCAACAATAATTTTTTTTATTTGATTTCTAATCGCAATTACCGCCTCGCTTAATGCGCTTAGATCGGTCCTTTGCTCAAACAATTCTGTTTCCATCTTAGGTATTTTTATAAAAAAATTCTAGTTGGTTATGAAAATCTGCCAATTCCTGTTCTTTTATATTACTCCTTTGCTCTACATGAAGTATAAAGTCGACAATGTTTTTTATTTTGTTTAGACCGTACCCGGTTTTTAGATGCAGCGCATTGATAAAACCATCATCGAGCGTATCGGCAGTTAATTTATACCTATTTCTAACATGGTCTAAAAAATAAACACCCATTTTTTTAGCCAGGTCTTTATGATCTTTTTTGTCATAATACAAACGGCCAATTGTTTGCACAAAATCTAAGGAATCGTTTTTAGGTTTTTCAACAACGGGAATAAGGCGTTGCTTTCTTCGCATCTCTAACAATACAAATAAGATTAATGTCGCCATTGCTGTTAACAATGCCCATCTGAATGGTTCATGTTTTAGCAATACACGCAACCAACCGGGTTCAGATTGTGGCTGATCATATCGTTTGTTTAAATAATATTCATTCCATAATACTTTTTTTACTGTGCCGGGTATTACAGAAAGTACCTGCTGAAAGTAAGGCATATTGTTTTTATGCAGAATAAAATAATTGCTGAAAGCTAAAGGCACTGTATGAATGAAAACAGCGCCACTGCCTGTTTTAAATTGAATAAAGTTTGGATATCCTAAACCGTTTTCCCCAAGAACTGTTGCAAAATTTTTATTAACCTTTTTAAAATAACCGGCATATCTTTTACCGGGATAAACATAAGTGCGGAAGTCATTAAATCGCGGTGAAACTAATTGTACTCCAAGGTTATCACTCTCTTCTGAAACGAAATCATCTTCTTCCGAAAGATCATCGCCATCAAAACCAAAAAATCGAGTTGCCTCATACGACAGGTATTTGCAGATAATAAAAATATAATTTCCTTTTTTTGCAAAATTTAATAATTGTTTTAATTCATCTTCATCGGCATTGAGATTTCTGCATATTAAAAAAACAGCTTGGTTTTTCCCGCCTGAGGAAATAGAATCCCAATAGCCAGGTGAACGTTTATCAGAATAAACGGTAGCCAATGGGAAAAGCGATGGTAGCAAATTACGGGCAGCATAAAAACCATAAGGTATTTTGTCCTGTTTGCGTAGAGTAATTCGTTCGTCCATTTTCCTGGGACGTTTTTTTGCCGGGCTAATTAATAAAATTCCTAAGGCAATTACAATAAATGTGACCAATATATAAGGAAAATATTTTTTCACGGAAGGATTTTTTTAAAGCTGTCAAAATCAGCCTGAATAGTTTCAAAAGCTTCTGTTTTTATTTGAAACCGTCCGTACCAGGCAAACTCAAAATTTCGGGTAAGCTGAAAAAAGGATTTGTAATATGGGGTGTTATACAATTGCAACACATAATCATTATTGGTTTTTTCCTTTTTGTAGTGAATGATTTTTTTCTGGTATAAATCTTTTAAGAGTTGCAGGTACATAAGCCGTATGGACAACCGGTAATTTTCAGAGTGGATTGCCTTGCGAATTTCTTCATCAAAATTTATCTCGAAAATATTTTCTGCTACTATATTGTTTTCTGACTTGCTTAGTGAGGCTGTTTTTTTTCTAAACAGTTTTACATTGCTCGCCACTAAAAACCAAACTAACACGGTAATAAAGCCTCCAACCATTAAGAGCCACGTCAGGTTTCGAAACCATTTCTGCCGTGTCAGTTTATTTAGAAAAGATTCAGATGGCGGCTTAACTTCTTCACGCACAGGAGATGTATTGACATACCAAAAACCATCGTCCTTACGAAGCTTTTCTACCTGCGCCTGATCCACGTTACGGGTTGCTACATGTTGTTTT
>JALZIY010000001.1 GCA_030860085.1 Bacteroidota bacterium
CTATTTAACCATTGACGAGTATAATGAGAGAACCAAAAAGCTTAGCGGCAGGTTTTCGGTGATTTTTAAAATACATAGCCGGCAGGACCCTAATTCTCCCGATACAATTAGAGTGACAAATGGAAGGTTCGATACAAAAATCTTAGAATAGATATTTTTTAGCAGGTTTTTTATTCCTCCCAATCAGCTATAAAAATATTTGTATCCCTGGTACCCCCATTGTTGCGATTGCTGGAAAAAATTATTTTCTTACCGTCAGGGCTAAACATGGGGAAGGCATCAAAACCCCTATCACGACTTATCTTTTCCATGTTTTTTCCATCTGCAGTTATAGTGTACATGTTAAATGGAAAACCACGCTTGTACTCATGATTGCTGCAAAAAATAATACGGCCATCGGGCATAAAATTGGGTGCCCAGTTTGCCTGGCCAAGAGATGTGATTTGCCTTGCATTTCTTCCATCGGCATCTGCTACAAACACTTCCATTTGAGTAGGCGCCACTAATCCTTCTTTTAATAATTCCTTGTATTCTTTTATTTCTGCATCCCCTTTCGGACGACTGGCCCGCCAGACAATTTTTTCTCCATCTTGGCTAAACCAGGCGCCGCCATCATAGCCAAGCGCAGTGGTAATTTGGTTGGTCTTTCCTGTTTTTAAATCCATTACATATAAATCAAGATCACCATTTCGTGTAGAAGTAAAAATCATTTTTTTCCCATCAGCAGATATAGTTGCTTCTGCATCGTAACCAGGTGTTTTAGTAAGGTGCTTAATATTTTTTCCATCTATATCTGTAATAAAAATATCATAGCTGCTATACACAGGCCAGATGTACCGGTTGCCATATTTTGATCTATCCGGAAGGGGTGGACAATCATCGCCGCCTTTATGTGTGGAAGCATATACAACACGGTTATCTTTTGTAAAAAAAGCACAAGTGGTTCTGCCCTTGCCTGTGCTTATCATTTTATATTGAAATGGTTCTCCATTTTTTGGAGCTTTGCCAACAAATATCTGGTCGCAGGGAATATTGTCTTTACCAGAAGTACGTTGGAATACAATATACTGTCCATCATAACTCCAATAGGCTTCAGCATTGTCGCCGCCATTGGTTAACTGTTGTATGTTTTTAAAATTCTTTTCTTCCGGATATAATAATGTATCAATGTGGCTATTATTTATTTTCACCTGTTTTACTGTAAAAGAAAAAGAAAACAAACAGGCAACGATAGCAAAGAAGTAAACTAATTTCATTAAAAAAAATTGACGGATCATTAATTGCCGCAAATTTATGCGATTGCACTCACCTAATTTTTTAGCTTTCATCATGCAGAAGTCATTTTTATTTTTATTCGGTTTTATTTGTTGCTTAGTTGCCTGCAGTAATGATAAAGAGGATGAACTAATATTACATAAACCACCTTTTGACAAGCTTACAGATAGCATACAGCTTGCGCCGGAGAATGCAGAATTATTCTATCGCAGGGGTTTGTTATTATTTCAAAATGAAGAAATGGCCTACGCACAAAATGATTTGCGGCAGGCATGGAGCCTGTCTTCAAATGAAACATATGCTTTGGGCCTTGCAAACATATTAGCGCAAAAGAATGCTGATTCAGCTATAATATTTTTACAATCAGCGTTACAAAAACTTCCTCAAAGCATAGCCTTACAAATAAGCCTGGCAAGAGGTTACCAGCAAAAAAAGGAATATGAAAAAGCCTTAATGATTTGTAACAATATCATTTCTCAATATCAAAATCAACTTGATGCATTAATCTTAAAATCGAAAATATTACAAGCACAAAATAAAAAGGAGGAAGCCCTATCCACTATGGAACAAGCGTATCGATATTCACCGTTTGACAGGGAACTGGTTTATGATCTTGCTTTCCTGTATGCAGAAACAAAAAATAAAAACGCCTTATCCATAACAGATTCTTTGATCAAAACCGATACGCTTGAAAAACATGCGGAGCCATATTATTTTAAAGGAGTCTATTTCCAAAATATTGGTAATAATGCAGAAGCCATCACGCAATTTAATGAAGCCATCCGGCAGGATTATTATTTTCTTGATGCCTATATGGAAAAGGGTCAAATACTTTATAATCAAAAAAATTATGTTGAAGCCAGGAAAACTTTTCAATTAGCTTCTACTGTGTCCCCTACTTTTGCAGACGCCTATTATTGGTTAGGTAAAAGTGATGAAGCACAAGGTAATAACACTGAGGCGAAACTTAATTATCAACGGGCTTATGGATTAGATAAATCATTAACGGAAGCGAAAACTGCCGCCGATAAATTGTAATATATGTTAATTAAGAATAGTTTTTTAGCACTGTTTGTAACACTTGGCCTTTTGCATTCCACAATTGCTCAAACCATTACCCGGCTTGACAAAAGTAAAATTTCTGCATCTGCATTAGACAGTAAAATAAATATTTAATGAAGGCTGCTAATGTTCATGGATTAGCAGTAACTATTTTCAATAAAAATGAGGTTGTTTATAAAAAAACATTTGGTTATAAAAAGTTTGATACAAAAGCACCTTTACAAACGAATACCAATATTTATGGCGCTTCATTAAGCAAAGCTGTATTTGCTGTGCTTGTTATGAAATTAGTTGAAGAAGGTGTTATTGATCTGGATAAACCCCTGCAGGATTATCTTCCCAAACCGATATATGAGTATAAGCCAGTAACCAGATGGCATGACAATTACATTGATTTGAAAACAGATACATTGTATAAAAAAATTACAGCAAGAATGTGTCTTTCGCATACATCAGGATTTCCTAACTGGAGATCAGATCTTCCCGAAGAAAATTAAAAGTGACACGTACACCCGGAGAAAAATATGGCTATTCAGGAGAAGGACTGGTTTATTTACAGGTGGTGCTTGAAAAAATGACAGGTAAATCATTGGAAGAGTTAATGCAGCAAAAGATTTTTATACCATTGGGTATGCGCTCATCAAGTTATACCTGGCAGCCGGCATTTGAAAAAAATTATTCTTTCGGGCATAGTAATACAGGCGAGGTATTAGAAAAAGATAAAGATAATGAAGCACGGTCTGCCAGTACATTAGAAACCACATTAGACGACTATACCCGGTTTACAAAAGGAGTGCTTAGGAATACCGTATTAAAATCATCAACCACAAAAGAAATGTTTTCTCCTCAAATAAGAATAAAGTCTGTGCAACAATTTGGTCCTTTGAGTTTAAAGGATTCAACAACTAATGACGGTATTGATTTAAACTATGGCCTCGGTTGGGTATTATTACAATCACCTCATGGGGTGGGTGCCTTTAAAGAAGGGCATGGGAATGGTTTCCAGCATTATTCTATTATTTTTCCAAAGCAGGGAACCGGAATTATTATTATGGCAAACAGTGATAATGCAGAAAGCATTTTTAAAGAGTTATTGCAAATTACTATAGCAGATGCTTTCACACCCTGGTATTGGCAAAATTACATTCCTTATAAGCCCCCATCCCCTAAAGGGGAGTAACAGAACCTCATCCCCGGCCCTTCTCCACCAAGGTGGAGAAGGGAGAAGCACATTCCTAATATAATAAGACAATTGAGCAAGGATCTTTCTAATGCTAACTACTC
>JALZIY010000004.1 GCA_030860085.1 Bacteroidota bacterium
ATTCAGAATAGTGGCTTAACACAGGAAGAATTAATGGGTCGTAATGGTAATGATAAATACCCGCTGTGGATACCTGTAGGAAAAGTGGCTGAACTAAAAGACAATGCAGCGTACAAATATGCAGAAGAAGGCGAAAATATTTTGATCTGCAAAACCCAAGGTGAAGTATATGCTGTAAAAAACTGTTGTGGCAATACTGTCTTACCATTGGATGGGGCAGCAATTGAGAAAGGCTATCTTATTTGTCCCTGGCATGGCTGCGCCTATCGTTTGTCAGATGGTAGCATGGAGACAAATGCTATGCAAAGGCTGAAAAAATATCCTGTAACTATCAGTGAAGAAGGAGAGATCAGGTTAGGACTAAATATGTAATAACCCCCACCCTAAACGGGAGTTCAGCTACACAATAAAATGAAAACAACATGGTGTTTATAATAAATTTTTAATTGCTTTTTATGTATAAAAAATTAAGTTCGGTATTTACAATAATTCTTTCCATGATTATTGCTATTTCCTGCCAACAAAACAATAAAGACGACAATGGCAATCTGCCAGTTTCAATGGATGATTCTTCACGTATTATAATTGACCGGGCCATTGCTTTTGCCGGCGGGTATGATGCCTGGCTACAAAAGAATACACTATCGTTTGATAAGAAAAGTATTAGTTACGATAGTACAGGTAAAATTGTTCGGGAAATAGACATGCATTTAGATTATATGATGAATCCGGAATACAGGGCTAAACTTACTTATAAGCTAAATGATACAGCTATAACTTTAATTCACGATGGTGAGCAAGCCCGCAAATTATATAACGGTAAAATATCGGAAGAGCAGAAAGATATTGATGCAGCATGGAATTCAGGCTTTGGTTCACAGTACGTTATGTGCGTCCCGTACAAACTGAAAGATCCAGGCATAAAAGCGGAATATATAGGACAGGTGACGTTAGCAGACGGTGTGCCTGCACAAATAGTAAAGACATCCTACATCAAAGGTGCCGGTAGCAACCCGGACCATATCTGGTATTATTATTTTGAACCCGGCACCGGAAAGTTGCTTGCCAATTCCTTGTTGGGAAAAAATAATTATTGGGACTATACACGTTATGAAAGTTTTGAAAAAGCGGGTGGTTTGATGCTTCCCGGCGTACGTAAAGGTTATACAGCCGACACATTGAACAAACCTGGTAGACTCATTTCAGAAAGCAGGCATTTTAATATTGTTTTTGATAAAGAGCTTTCTGCAGATCATTTCAAAATAACGGATGGCAAATGATCAACCCAGGATATTGATTGCAGGTGTGGGGAATGAACTGAGGCAGGATGATGCTTTTGGTGTATTGCTGGCGCAAAAGCTTCAACAGGAAGCATCATTTCCTCCTTCTGTAAAAGTGATGGAGATTGGTTCGGCAGGCATTCATTTGGTACAGCAGTTATTTGATGGATACGATGTTTTGATCTTACTGGATATTGTAAAATGGGGCGGTAGCGCAGGAACAATTCATTTTAAAGAAATCGAGGTAAAGGACATTGCACAATTGCCTACGGATGAGAAAAATGAATTCCTGGCTGACATGCATTATATCAATCCTTTGAAAGCATTAATGATGGCGAAAGCATTGAATGTTTTACCAAAGCAAGTGATCTTTTTAGGTTGTGAATCAGAGGAGCATGAAGAAATTGGAATTGGTGTAAGCGAAGCAGTGAAAGCAGCTTTTCCTGTTGCGTTTAAAAAAATAAAGGAGTGGGTGATGGGGGACAGCAAAGAGATTTCAGCAGTAAAATAATTTTCCACCTTTAGCTAATTTTACTGTGAGAAAATTTATCTCCTTGATTTTATTGATGCCCTCAGCGCTATTGCACGAAAAATAAATCAACCGGCACTTACCTCAGCCCTGTAGCCAGTTTTCACAATAACGGAAATACAATAAATAATTTTTAAAAAACATTATAGTAATTGGTACGAAATATAGTTATCCTTTTTGCTATTCCGCTTTTAAATGTGATTTGTTGAACCGGTTTTAGGCTTAGTTAAAAAGTCCAACATCTGTGCTGAGTAACAACCTGTAGTGAAGTATAGATTTCAATGCCAATTTTCTATAATGTTCCGAAACAATTTTTTTCAATTGAAAATGATTTATAGTCGTAAATTGAATTCCCTATAAAACACATACATATGATGCGATCTTTCCTCACCCTTTTTGCACTCTTATCCATTTTTACTTCACAGGCACAAAACCCACCAAAGAGAGAACTCCGCGGCGCATGGATCACTTCTTATTTTGGTCTTGATTGGCCAAATAAAAATCAAACACCTGCACAGCAGCGATCAGAGCTGATTACTATGTTGAACCACCACCAGGCTACAGGGATAAATGTAATTTACCTGCAGGTGCGCAGTCAATGTGATGCCTTGTACCCGAGCAACATTGAACCATGGTCTAATGATCTTACCGGATTGCAGGGTAAAGCACCGGTTCCTTTTTGGGATCCTTTACAATTTGCAATTGACGAATCTCATAAACGGGGAATGGAGCTTCACGCCTGGCTTAATCCTTACCGTGCAGTGGGGAATACAGCGGTGCCGGCACCGAACCATGTTACAAACACACACCCTGAATGGATTTTAACCTCAAGTGCTACACTTAAAATTTTAAACCCGGCTCTTCCTGCTGTACGGGACTATGTAAATTCAGTAATTGCCGATATCGTACAACGTTATGACGTAGACGGCATCCATTTTGACGATTATTTTTATCCACCCTCTTCTTATAATGATGATGCATATTTTACTGCGGACCCTCGTGGTTTTACGAGCAGGGGGGATTGGCGCAGGGACAATGTGAACCTTTTTATAAAACAGGTTTATGAAACGGTGGCCGGTATTAAACCATGGGTTAAATTTGGTGTGTCTCCTTCCGGTATTTACAGGAGCAGTACAAACCCTGCCATCGGTTCAAACACTTCTTCAGGGGCATTTCAACATTACAGCGCCATTTTTGCTGACTCAAAAAAATGGTTGGAAGAAGGATGGGTTGATTACCTGGCACCCCAGATTTACTGGTACATAAACCAGACAGGTTCTGATTACAAAGTTTTAATTCCCTGGTGGAATAGTATAGTAACAAACGAAAGACATATTTATATTGGAATGGCAGCTTATAAAGTAGGTACTGCTGGTTGGACAAGCCGCAGCGAAATTCCCAATCAAATACGTCTTAACCGCAATCCGTTGTATCTCAATATAAAAGGAGAGATATTTTTCCGTACTGCTTTTATGATTTCTAACCCTTTAAACTTCAGGGATTCATTACGAGATAAGTTTTATCAGAAACCAGGTTTGCAACCAACAATGCCATGGAGGGATAACACTCCACCAGAAGCAGCTTCATCGTTAACCGCGGTTAAATATGAAAACGATTCGGTTGTATTAAATTGGGCCAAACCAGCTTTCACTGCAAACGAATTAGATAAGGCGAAACGCTTCGTCATCTACCGTTCACAAAGTGAAATAATTGATATTACAGATGCCAACAATATAGTTGTTATCACCCCTAATGACACAACCGCATTTGCTGATAAAACGATTGAACCAAATACAACTTATTATTATACGGTGACCGCTATTGATCGTTTTCACAATGAAAGCAACACAACAAACACAGCTAACAATCTGCCGCCAACTATTACTTGCCCAGCCGATCAGCAATTGTATCTTGACGCATCTTGTAGTGTGACAGTACCGGAATACAGAGACATGGCAACAGTAACTTCTACAGCAGGGGAAATAACTATTACGCAAATACCAGTTCCAGGTACGGTTATTAATGGAAGAGGAAATACTAATATTACTTTGACAGCCACAGATGCAGGAGGTAATTCCGGAACATGCAACTTTATACTTACTGCAATTGATAATCAACCGCCGGTAATTTCAGGTGCTTATGCTGATCCTTCTTCTATTTGGCCTCCAAACCACAAAATGAAGAAGGTTAAAGTATACTATACTGTTGATGATAATTGTGGGCCGGTTACTACCACACTTTCAATCTCAAGCAATGAACCGGAAAGCGGAACTGGCGATGAAGATAAAGCTGGCGATTGGGAGATTATAGATGATCATAATGTAAAATTACGGGCAGAACGGTCAGGTGTAGGTTCAGGAAGAATTTACACAATTTCTATCACAGCTGTTGATGCGGCTGGAAACATTGCGACTCAAACGGTTACTGTAACTGTACCGCATGATAGAGCTCCGGTTACCAGGACTTCACCACGTGCAAATGCAAAAGAAGATGAGACTATAAAAGGTTTAGTAATTAAATCAACTCCAAACCCTGCAGTAAACCAATTTACTATCAATATACGAAGTGCTTCTTCAGAGCCAGTAAGTATAAAAGTATCTGATAACAATGGTAGAATTATCGAAAGAAGAAATGGAATAATTGCTACAAGTAGTTTTATATTAGGAAGCAATTACCGCCCCGGTATCTATTATATTGAAGTAATGCAGGGAAAAACAAAAAAAGTAACTAAGCTGGTAAAAGCAGCAAAATGATTATTTTGACCTCGATAAAAAAAGCGGCTTTTCACTGGGTCGCTTTTAGTTTTATAATATTCAGTTAAGTTATAAACGTTAATGGCCGTAGTCATTCACTCGAAGAAAAGTAATGCGGCAAAAACTTTCGTAATGCCGCATTAGAAAACTAAATAAAATATTTGCCAAACTTTTCCTTTTAAGTTTGGAAATCAAAAGTCGTAAATTTTTTATTTCCCATTAGGAGAATACAAATTGGCTATTGTAAAAGACAGCTTAAATTAAATTTAGCTTGCTTCCCTGAAATTTTTTAAATTACACTACAAAATTTTAGTTATGAAAGATCAATCAAAGGGCTCTAATTCCCGCGGTGAAGAAAAAATAAAACTTCCCTGGGAAGCGGAACTGGAAGTAAAAGATCTGATAAGCCCAATAAAATTAAGACGCATACGCCTGGTGCAAACAGCAGGTGTTGTTCTGTTGGTGTTGGCGGTTGGTGTATTTGGTTGGTGGCTGTTTTTTGCTCCACCATCAGGCGAAAAGATGGTAAAGCAAATGATCACAGCAGCCGGCGGAATGGATGAGTGGAAAGGCATTCAGGATGGTAATTTTGTGCGAACCCACCGCCTCTATGATGAAAAAGGAAAAATTATCAGGCAATCGGAAGAAACTTTTTTCTTTAAAAACAATAA
>JALZIY010000005.1 GCA_030860085.1 Bacteroidota bacterium
ATATTGTTTGACAGCAAAAGAGTCAGAATGAAAAGCCATGTAAGGATTATTTGAGTTAAGATAGTAAAAAAAGCATCGGTTTAAATGAAGATATTTTCTTTTGCTTATGACGGTAAATGAACTGCATATTAAGTGGCATACAGGGGCATTGCGACAAGTATATTCTTAAAATATTTTAAACAAACGTAACTCCAATTGACTTTTCGAGAATATGGCATTATAGAGGCGATACATTCCTTTATTAGTTAAATTGATGCCTCTTTTCTTCAACTGTTTTGCTGATTAATTTCCCTTCTGTTTTTCTTTTCCCTTTTTAAATTTATTAAAAAGATCTGCCTTAAACTGAATATTTCCATCAGCACCGGGCCTTCCTCTTATAAATAAACTGGTGCCAACTTTTTTATTTGTTCCCGTATTTTCAGGCTTGTAATCTACTCCACGTTTTTTAAAATTACTTAGCGGTACCTGGATGCTCATATCAGTATTGCCTTTCATACTATAAACTCCTTCAACATACATTGTAAAAACATTTGATTGTATTTCCATACGATTGATCTTTATTTCCTGGTTTGAAATCTCCAGGCGATCCTTTAATTCTGCGAATTGTATATTTTCGAAATTGCGGCTCTTGAATATAACGCTTTGTAATTTTTTTACCGGCTCAAAATTAATAAGTGCACCATTCTTTAGAGAAAAATCTACAATGCTCCGGATGCTGTTTGGATATGCTTTTCCATCATCATCAAGCCCAAGGGTAGCATTAACTTTTGCATTAAGTTTACCGGATAAATTTTGAGCTGTGATCCCATTTTGCCCAAAATTGTTAAACGCTGTAAATACTTCACTTACATCTACGTTATCTAATGAAGCATTTACACTTGCCTGGTGATAGTTTGACCTTTGTGTTACCAGCGACCCGCTAATGTCCATACGACCGCCTGCCTGCTCCATATTTACTTTATTTATCAGGTATCTGTCCTGCAATAAAGTGAGGTTAGCCATTACATTTGTTGCTTCCAGCTTTTTGTAAACCATTCGTGGGGTCTTCAGGTTTACATTCAATTTTCCCTGTTCCAATACTTGATCAATTTTTTTTGCAATTTCTTCCAGGTTATTTTTTCCTGAATTTTTGTAAGCGCTTTTTTTCCTGGATTTTAATAAATAGGTGAATGCGTTTAAATTTAAGGATGGTGAATAAATATTCCAGTTAATATTTACTTTGCCTGGTTCTGTATTTATAAGCGAAAGCAAATTTTTGGCCTCGCCTTCCATTATTATTTTATTATTTAAAACATCACATTGCAGGTTTTCAATAAATACATTAGAATTTGTAAATACCAGGCGGCCACTTGCATTTTTCAATTCCACTTCTCTTGGCACATAAAGTATGCTGCCATTTTTAAATGCTACGATACCATTAACAAAAGAGTTTGTGTTATTATTTCTTACCAAAGGCCCTTTGTAAGTAAGATTAACAGATCCATCTCCGGATTGTAATTGAATAAAACTACTCCCAAGGAGCTCGTTTAACTTCGTTAGCGGAAAGCCCGACTGCAGGTCACAGGTGAGTATAGGATGGTAGAGGTCTAATATCTCGATATTAGCGGCAGTAACCGGCAATCCATGCCAGGTTGCTGAAAAATTACTGATATTGATTTTAGAATTAGGGTCACGCCTTGGCAAACCAGGCACTACTTCATTTGTATAAAATCCAACTATAGTAGCATCTTCAAAATCAAAAAATGGAGTTGTTAGATGTGTGTTCTTTACACTCCAGTTGGCATTAATCAAAGGGTCGCCACCTTTTATAGGTCCGCTTATTATTGCGTCGGCATCAATTTTTTTATCAAGGTCAACAATTGATAATGCTGTGTCAATCTTTTTAGTAAATAAAGATTTTGCAAAGGGATATAAAATCCGGCGTGTATGAACTTTAAGACTGAAGTGTGGATCAGGCCCTACAAGATCAAACCAGCCGCTGAGATTAAAAGGATGCCCTGATAATTTTATATCAATACTATCGAATTGTAATTGATTTAATTTCTTGTTATATGTGAGATCAAAATTTCCCTGAAAATTTTTTTCTTTTAAAAAACTTCCTGCTGCAAGGTTAAACGCAAGGCTGTGTACAAGCATATTTGCTTTTACAGAAAATAAAAAAGAGGTTGTGTCCTTATCATCCAGTTTCAGGTTTAAATTATTGATAACAACATCGTGCAGCTTTTCTTTTTTTTGATCATCAATGGTTAACCGCACATCCCTTAATATTATTGACTTTAATGCGTTTTTATTATCAGAAGTTTTTGTGGCAGAAGCCGAATTTTTTTTTGGATTAAACAAATAAGTATTGGTATAACCAGTGCTATCAGTAAACAAATAAATGGATGCTTTTTCAATACGCACGCCATTAACTGCAGAT
>JALZIY010000041.1 GCA_030860085.1 Bacteroidota bacterium
ATATTGTATAAAGCTGCTTCGGTCTTGGTTGCAGGGAGAGTGACAGTTAATTGTGGGGTGTCCCTGTTTTTTGAATCTAAAAGATCGACGGAATCATTTTCGTTACTACCAGCCTGGGGATTATTTAATAAATCATATTCATGTTTGTTTGCAATGGTGAGCCCGGTATTTTTTACCGAAAAATAATATGTATTTGAATATGGCTGGGTTCCCCACCGCCTGCGAAGAAGAAAATCTAAAAAAGGCTGATTCCTGGAAGTGGACTGAAAGCGGGCTATAATCCTGTCCAGTCTTTGAACGTCACAATACTTTTGTAACTCGGACAACACAATGTCTTCGACATTTCGGCCTAATACCCGGCAACTTAATAGAAACGTTTCGATCACCAGGGTATCTTGATCCACTTTGGCAAGTAATAAACCCGCTTTTCCGTAATTACCAAAGCGATCCTTTACTTCGATAATCCAATTAAGTGAGGTATGGTCTTGAATAGCTTTTGAAATTTCTTCTCGTGTTTTCCTGATTCCGTTCAGGTTAAATTGATTTGTACGTATGGTGAGTTGAAGGGCTCGGTCTAAATCTATTTCCTGTAACACAACAGGGTTTACCTGAATATTTAACGACAGAAGGAAATCGTCCAGAGATGAATAGTTGACCTGTTCCTGACTTCTTTGCTTTTCGGCTTTGTACATTTTATTACGTTGCCGATCCTCTTCTGTGACCCTGAAGAGATCAAAGGCCCACACCTGATTAAGAAAGCTAAAAAAAGTTTGGGGATCGTCGGGCAAGCAAAGCGAAAGGATTTCAGGGCAATTAAATGACACTTGTTCTGCTTCAAAAGAGCTATCGTCGAGAAAAATAAAACTGTCTGGCCCTAAGTTAAGTTCCTTAGCCATGCTCAGCAGGTTGCCATGTTTGGCATTCCAGTTGATTCGATGTGCAGCAAAATGTTCACGTTTTAACTTCATGCCGGGGTGCTTCTCAAACACTTCCCATACATCGTCTTCGTTATTCTTGCTACATAAAACGAGCAAAAAACCTTCATTGTACTTTTCGATCAGGAATTCCTGTAGATAAGCGTAATTTTCATCTACAATTACATTGAGCGCTCCTATTTCACCACATATTCCTTTCCAAAGGGTATTGTCACAATCTGCAGCAATCACCTTATATGAATGGCCTTTATAAGCCTGTATTTTTCTCACCAAAAAAGTACATAGAGCCTGATAAAATTCTGGAGTAAAGGGGATGTGCCCGAGTTTATCCGACTTAGCGTCGAATATTTCATCAATATTGTATAGATCAGCAATTTTACCAAGGTCAAGCAGGTGTACCTTAGGCAGATCTTGTAATGAGGATTTTAGCTGCTGATTAATCGTTATAATATGCGCTGCCGTTTCCGGTAAAAAGGCATGCAATATCGAAAGCGGAACAATACCGATTAAAAAAGGAACATTTGTATTCTTTAATGCCTGCTTAAGGGCTTCAATAAAATCCAGATATGTTATATTAAGAAAATCAACCTGCGCTGATGGCGATTTGTCATTTTGGTCTCTCACCCAATCTTCACTGCGAATAAAGAGACAATTGATTCCCGTGCATTGATTGAGCAGGCTGTGTGGATTCAGCAATTGCTGAAATACCTGATTATAAGGTGCAAATGCTACCTCTAAAGAAAACCCCAGTTTTTTGCTCCACTTGTCTAGGTAATCGTGGATAGGTTCAATAACGAAATTAGCGCAGAAATTAACTTGCAGCCGGTTTTGTTCGGACATGGTATTGCATTCAGCAAATTCATTTAAGTTTTTCAGGGGTAACAGTTCCATTTGGTTGTGAGATACTTTTTATTTATTTATGTTGCAGTCAAGTTAATAAATTTTTATTAGTAACATATAATTCGGAATAGAGTAACTACAGTAACGCGTTGGAAAATAATCACCGGATGGCACACAAAGACTGCAATCCCCATTTAATCTTTCTCATAACTACTACTTTTGTTTTCCTAATTCCGGGTGAATATTAATTGTTTATTACAAAAATGCTGTCGTTGGAGATACTCGAAGGATAGAACTATTGGTCAAATTTCCCATATAAGACAACCCCTATTTATTATTACTTATGAGTAATATTTCTATCCTTGTTATGAAAAATGATAAATTTAATAAGGTTGGGAAAATGATAGCTTAATAGTTAAACATCTACGCATATATTTTTTCTCTGGCATTAAAATGAATAATATTATCCCTGATTTTTCCTTGATAAATCCGAATCGATTAGAAAAAAATAAAAATACAAAAAAAGTTGACTTTACAATGCTTTTTTAATAAAAACATGGCTAAAATTTATAATTTCAACTCCTCTATATTTCGATCTTAATATAATGCAATCTAAAAATACTAATTGGGAAAGAAATTATCTGCCGCATATTCCTAAGAATAAATAATATCCCTAAAAATACTCCCTTTAGTATTCGCTGAGAATATTTCGGTTTTTCCTGTCGTTCCGTTTAAATAAGCGTTAATAGAACAACTCTTACTATATAATTAAAATTTTAGGGAATTTATCCCGTCAGCATTATTCGGATTTCCAATGGTGGGCGCCTTGCATCATTTGAGCTTTGCTTTGTTCAATAGCATTCATTACCAGAGTTAAGATGTTTTCAGGTGCATCATCATAATTGATAGAAAGCGGCGGCTTAAATGTTACTGAAAGCTGTACACCTTTCTTTTTCATTTTCAATCCTTTTTTATCAAAGGCACGCCAAAAACCCTGTATAACAACAGGAATGACGATGGGCCTGGTCAGTTTAATAATATAAGCAGTTCCTTTTCGCCCAGGTGCAAATGGCTTGGTGGTGCCTTGCGGAAAGGTGATGACCCAATTATTGCCTAATGCCCTGTGAATTTTGCGAGTATCGGAAGGGTCTAAACCACGGCGTGTATCATTACCATCTTTTTTCCATGTACGTCTGACGGTTAGTGCGCCCGCTAATGTAAATAAGCGACTGATCCAACTGCTTTTCATGGTTTCTTCGGCTGCTACATAATACACATTGGTAAAAGGATTTAATAAATAAAATGGTAAACCCAAGCGGTTACGCTTACGCCACTTAACGGCACAAAAAATATGGAGGAAAGTAATAACATCAGCAAAATAAGTTTGGTGATTAGAAACAAAGAGTACATTTTTTTTGGGGAGATTTTCTATATGCTCCGTACCCTTAATGTTTAATTTATTGATAATGGCTAATCCCGGGTAAGAAAAAATACCCACAACAGCATATACAAATTTTCGAACGAGTTTGTATTCTGCTAACTTTTTCCAAAAACGCATGAGCAATCGATTAGGGGTTAAAGTTATGTATTTATGAATGTTAAGTAATAGACAAGGTCTTCGCAGGTTATGTAATATGCCTTCTTTCCACATCTACATAAAAAATAATACCATGAAAAAATTTTTGATCATTTTACTAATGATTTTATTTTGTGCAGCAGCTTTGCACAAACCGTTAACACTTATCCTAAGACAACCACGGTAACAGGAAGTGCAGAAATGGAAGTAATTCCAGATGAAATTTATGTACAGGTTGACCTGAAAGAATATGAAAAGAAAGGGCAAAGTAAAGTAAATATAGAAACAATAAAAAAGCGTTTCTTACGACTGCCAGAAGTATTGGCATTGCAGATTCCTTAATAAGCATTGCATCGTACGATGGTTATAATGGAAACCCATGGCTACGCAAAAAAAATAAGAAAGATGAATTATATGCATCCATCTCTTATGAAATAAAATTTAAAGAAAGCAAACAATTAGATGCCCTGGTTGACAAATTAGATGATAACGCCACCAATAATTTTTTCATACAACGTACCTCGCATAGCAGGCTGGCAGAATTCCGCAGGCAATTAAAGATTGCAGCAGTAAGAGCTGCAAAAGAAAAGCACAATATTTATCTGCATCGATTGGTGAAACCATAGGTGAAGCTGTTACCATAAACGAACCTGTAGAATATTATATTCCCTATTATAATATGAACAGGCGCACATCAAATGAATTGCTTAGGCAGAAGGCGGCAGAGATGGTTGCAGATGTTGCACCCACCGATTTCAAAAAAATAAAATTGAAATATGATGTTTCGGTTGTTTT
>JALZIY010000052.1 GCA_030860085.1 Bacteroidota bacterium
TCCTTATCAGTTAGATACTACACTTAAGCAAATAACTAATCCTAATTTTCCTGCCTATCCCAGCGGGCACTCAGCAAACTCTTATGTAGCAGCTTATGTTTATTCAGAATTACTTCCGCAGTTTACAGAATTGTTTACCAGGAATGCTTTTAATATGGCATATTCAAGAGAAATAATTGGTGTCCATTTTCCCAGCGACTCAGAATCTGGACGTTTGCTTGCCCGCCAGTTGGTAAACTTGTTTTTGCAAAGTAGCTCCTTCAGGAAGGATTTATCAGAGGCAAAAAAAGAAATACAAAAAATGAACAGCAGCAAAAAGCTTCTGGTAAATTCTAAATAATAGTGCAGATCGGTATAAGAGAGAAAATAAATGTCAAATTCTTGCATAAACTTTTACTGGCTCCACTTACTAAGCAACAACTCCGCCGCAACTGGAACCAGCACCTGCCGTACAACCATAGCAATGCTGGCCAATAATCACTGATCTTTTGTTTAATTCATCAATATTAAATTGTGAGATATGTTTTGAATTTGTACAATTTACTTTCAGGTCCAGCATCTGGTTAAAATCGCAATCGTATAAATACCCGTCCCACCCAATTGAAATCGTATTGCGACACATAACATTGGCAGCAGCAATTGGATTAAAAGCAGTTACCAGCTTTTCCATATACTTTTCATAATTGCCACTGGTTAATAAATAGTCGAGGTAGCGGCTAATGGGAAGGTTGGTAATGGCAAACAGGTTGTTGAATTGGATACCATAATGTTCCATTAAAGCCTGTTTGTATTCTTTTTGCAAGGCTTCTTGTGGTGGCGGCATAAAAGCTCCTGCAGGATTATAAATTAAGTTTAATACAAGCTTTGTATCTTCTTTTCCATAACCTACTTCATTCAGCATTTGAAGTGCTTTAATGCTGTCTTCAAAAACACCATCGCCCCGTTGCCTGTCCGTACGGTCTTTTGTATAAAACGGTAGCGATGAGACAACCTCTACGTTATGCCGCTTAAAAAAAGTTGGCAGGTCGTGGTATTTTTTATTTGCCAGGATGATGGTAAGATTGCAACGGACAATGACATGCCTTCTTAATTTTGTTATCTCTTCTACAAACCACCGAAAGTCTGGATTCATTTCCGGTGCCCCACCGGTAAGATCAACTGTTTTCAGAGAAGTATTGTTGCGAAGAGCTTCAAGGCATTGCTCCATTGTTTCCCGGGTCATTATTTCTTTCCGGTCCGGACCTGCATCTACATGGCAATGCTTGCACACCTGGTTGCACATCTTGCCTACATTCACCTGGAAAATTTCTACACCTGTAGCTTTTAGCGGGTAAAGATTATTTTCTTCCAGCTTTTGCTGAAAGGGCACCAGCTTATATAAATGCTCATCATCTTGCAATATGCTTATTTGAGCAGATGAATTTGCAAGATTATGATGTTGGCGTTTTAATGTTTTCATGCCCCCATCCCCTAAAGGGGTGCTATTTAAGTTTCTTCCCATGTTCAGTATTGTTATTAAAGGAACTATGTGCAAAATGAAGATACTTCCACCTAAGTTCCCCCACCGGGGGACAAGGGCTTCTACATAGCTATCTCCTTCACCTTATTCATCATCTGTACACCATGAACTAAAACCGCACCACCTTTAATTGCGCCTGCGACATGTACTGCTTCCATCATCTGCGCCTCGCTGTAACCCTTTTCAAAAGCGTCGCTGCTATACGCATCTATGCAATACGGGCACTGCACTGCATGCGCAACAGCCAATGCGATCAATGATTTTTCTTTCGCTGACAATGCGCTGTCTTTAAACACTTCGCCGTACCACGAAAAAAATTTATCAGACAATTCCTTTTGGTATTCACCAATGTTGCCGAATTTCCCGAGGTCTTCGGCGTTGTAGTAATGATTACTCATTCTGTTTCTGTTTTATAATTGTTTAGTTCTAATGTCCAGTCGTAATCTTTTAATATTATTTTAGGATCTGCATTGGGAGAAATAATATGTAATTTTTAAGATTTCCCTCATTCCATAGCTTCCCCTTCATAAGAAAATTTTACCCTTAAAGCTAAGTTTGAATATACGTACTTTACTCGTTTAAAGATTTTTTGTGCTTATGCAAAATATGTTAGCCTCAATTAAAGAAACCACTGATTTTTTGAAGCAACAGGGTCTTATAGTTCCACGTGTTGGCATTGTGTTAGGCACAGGATTAAATGCCCTGGTAGAACAAATAAAGGTTCAAAAAAGTTTTGCTTACACAGACCTTCCTCATTTTCCGCATTCCACTGTAGAATTTCATAAGGGTCAACTTCTTTTTGGAACAATAGAGGCTGTGCCTATTGTAGCCATGCTGGGACGCTTTCATTATTATGAAGGGTACACTATGCAGCAA
>JALZIY010000056.1 GCA_030860085.1 Bacteroidota bacterium
CACCAGGGAACTCCTTTTATTCCATGTGATTTTATTGCGCCGGCACAATCTCACAATCCTATTGGCGATCATCATGTAAAGTTGCTGTCAAATTTCTTTGCCCAAACGGAGGCGTTAATGAATGGAAAAAAGGAAGAGGAAGTAGAGGAGGAATTTTTAAAAGCCGGCAAAAGTCTCGATGAAATTGCTAAGTTAGCTCCGTATAAAATATTCAGTGGAAACAAGCCAACCAATTCAATTTTAGTCAAAAGGATAACACCTTTTTTATTGGGCGAATTAATAGCTTTATATGAGCATAAAATATTTGTGCAGGGAGTAATATGGAATATTTTCAGCTTTGATCAATGGGGAGTTGAATTAGGAAAGGAGTTAGCTAATAATATTTTGCTTGAATTAAAAAATGAAGATTTAATTACTGCGCATGATGCCTCCACTAATGGCCTGATCAACGCTTTTAAAAAAATGAAATAACTCTTTGCATTTAAAGTAAAGGCTGATCAAATGACCAGCCTTTACTTTTAAGAAAATCTCATCTATTGTTTTATTACCTTTTTAGTATAAACCCGGCCATCTACTATTGCTTTTAAAATATACGTTCCGGCACTTAAATTAGCTGGAACATTCCAGCGGATTTGGCCTGAAGAATTAGCAAACACCTTTTCCGAAATGATTGCACCGTTGACAGTACTGAGTTGCAATTTAGCCACAGTTGCTGCTTTTGCAAAACGAACATCTATAAAATCTTTAAACGGATTGTTCACCACCCAAATACTTTGTATGGCGGCATTGTTCCTGATCAAAACGACATTACTCAACTTATTTTTTCCATCTAAATCATTTATACGTAAACGATAGTAGTTAAGTGGGCTTAATTGCAGATCACGGAAAGAATAATCTTTTCTGCTGCTACTATTACCGGCAGCGTTCACTGAACCAATCTTGTAATAGTTCACACCATCTATAGACTTTTCAATGTCGAAATTTTTTGAATTCTGTTCTGAACTTGTGCTCCATTCAAGCAAAACCAGGTTATCACCAAGCTTACCTTTAAAATCTATGAGTGTTACCGGCAGTACAACATTATCATCAACCAGAAAAAATTTAGAAAAGCCGTTGAACGTTGCAGTAAATACATATGCTGTACCGAAAGTAGTAAAGGCGGTTGTAGCCTTGGTAGTATTTCCGGGATTTGCTTCAGCCAATGTAGCGGCCGTAGTTTTTGCAATTTTTAAACTGGCAGGCGCCTTACCGTCAAGTTCTGCAGCCGTAAAATATAAACCTACAGTATAAGTAGCACCAGGGTTGGTAGCAGGCGTAATATCAAATACTTTTTGTGAACGTTGACCGCTGTAGAATGATTGCCATGAAATACCTGCTTCAAAAATGGTAGAGTTAACGCAACCTAAATTAGCAGACGCTCCTGTAATACTATTTAAAATATTACCTGAAGCGGTGTAAAAATAATATGTTCCATTATTAGTAAGATATTCTGCTCTATTGACGTTCATCACCATTTCAATTGGTGTTGGAGTAGAAGTTACGTTTACTCTTAATTGCGGCTTTGTTCCGCTACCATAAGAGATAGTTGAAGTAAATGGATTACCGCAGTTTATATTATTTTGCCAAAACAAATTTCCCTGTGTAGTACTACTACCGTCCTGATAACCGAGCGTACGATCTGCAAAATCCGAGGGAGCTTCAGTTAAATTATCATAACAAATCTCAATTACAATATTACTTCTTCCATCCCATGCAAAAGGTACATCAAGGATAAAAGTATTAAATCCATTTACGGTAGCGTAAGAAGCCAGCGATTTAACTGTTGATGTCGTAATCTCAGTTCTAATTCCTGCTTCAACAAGATTATTTACCAAAGTAGTACCCATTTTAATCTGAAGATTTTGATACGGCCGGATACTTGATTTGTTGATGTTGAATGCAACACTGTTAATGATACCTGCAGTTATTCCAAGGGCAGATAATTCACTTGCCCTGTATAACATTTGATTGCGTTTGCTTTGCAATTTGGCATCGAACGGTTGCCCCGCTGTTGTAGAACCCAAAAAGAAAGTTGCTGTTCCAATTGTGTAAGTTGCTGTTACACCACCTTGTGTAGGAGCAATGTCATTGCTATTAATACTTACATTATGTGTTTGAAAACTTGTACCTCTTTGGGCATTAGTAGTTCCGGATATTGAATAATTTAATGTAAAAGATTCAATGTTCTCTATTTCTGCATCATCATATATTCTGATTGTTATTACCTGGGGTGTAGTTAAACCGTTTGCAAAGACAAATGAATTGGCTGGCGATGAAAAATTTCCATTTGTTGTAAAATCATAATCTACACCTTGCGTAGCAGTACCGCCTGCTGATATATTAAGTGTAATAGTGGCATCGCCTATGGGTGCAGTTGCAATAGTCATATTTATCGAATAATCTTTATAGTTTCGGCATCCAGCTATTGTAGCTTCAGTCTGTTCGGTCAACACAGAAATGCCTGCAGAAAAATTAACATCCGGGGTAGTAACAGCAGGAATAGCAGCAGTAAATAGCCCCCTGCCATGAGTGGCTGCCGACAGTACGCCGGTTGCCTGAGAATATTGCAGCATATCTACTCTTACATTTGCAAGGCCACTGTTGGTAGGCGTCCAATCGGTTGTTGCTCCATTAAGATTATCTGTGCTCCACACACCCAGTTCTGTAGCTACTAAAGCCCAATCATTATTACGCGGATCAAACATCGCCCATCGTATTGGCATATCCGGCAAGTTGCCTTCTACTGCCGTCCAGGAGGGAGAAACTTGTGTAGCATTGTTAGATTCAAATACACTTGTGATACCATAATTACTGTATGTAACTAACATGTGATCTTCATTAGAAGGGTCTATGGCAATGCTCGATACGGTTGAGCCGGTAGTTGCACCCCGGATAATTGTTCCGGATATTGAACTACCTGTATTTGCATTATCCACTCTGACAATAGAACCATTACTTAAACCAAAATATACCCGGTTTGCAGTTTGGGGGGAAACAGCAACATGGCGAACCACGGCAGCACCAAAATTTGTAACAATTACGCTTGCTGTATCTCTATTAGTGGCAGGATCAAGCCAGCGGAAAAAACTACCTGCAGTATTTCCGGCATATAAAATATTGGCTGCATTGTCATAATCTGTAGGATTTATAAAACTTCCATTATCATTTTTATATCGCCGTATAAAATTGGCTCCTCCGTCTGTTGAAACAAAGTAATTATTACGAATGTAAGAAGTGATCTGGATGTTTGGTTCATCCTGATCGATGTGACAAAAACCGCCATCTCCACCGGTTACTTCTTTAGTATTGTTCAAACCTGCAGTTGTAAATTGTTGTGTCCCATTATCCTGCGACCCCGCTAAAAAATAGTTTGCATTTGTAGGATGATTAGCAGCAGCATAAAATTGCGTTATGTTATAACCATCATTTTGCTCAAGAAATACCGGAGCATTTGTATTGGCTGTTGTAGTATAAAAAATACCGCCATCACAGCCAATAATAAGATTGGTGCTGCTTCCCGGAACATATTTGATTTCATGAATATCGGCATGTACGTAAGGAAGTACTGATCCCCGCCAGTCTGAAACCCTTGTCCAGTTAGTTCCACTGTTACTTGATTTATAAACATCTATACCTCCGATATACAGTGTATTTGCATCTAATGGGTCTACTGTAACAATAAGGTCATACCAAGCCTGTGCACGGGTATATGGCTGAACTCCATCAGAATATAATGGAACCGTTCTTGATGTCCATACATTGGTTAATGCATCGTATTGTTTTATGTGTGTCACATCATCATTTGTTCCATTTCCTTCAAAAACACCATAAACTATATTTGCATCATTAGGTGCACAAGCAAGTTCTATACGGTCGTATACATCAGTTGCTGAAGCAGGGATTATATTAGTTGCTGGTTCAGGAGTGATGTCCACCCAGGTACCGGCATTTCCTGTGTTGACGCTGTTTGTAGAAAAAGATGAACGGAAAATGCGCCCAATACTTCCATGACCAATAGATGCATATATATCACCATTAGTAGCTAATTCAAGATCAGAACCCCGGACACTCGCCCCTAATACCGGGCTCCCTAAAACCTGCACCCAGGTGGCACCACCGTCCATAGACTTTTGAACACCAACCGCGTGTGTTGTATTAGGTCTGTTGCGTAGCGTTGCATATAAATGCCCGTTAGCATCAATTATAAGATCCTGCACATAAGCAAAATTAGCAGTTGACAAAAGTCTGTTCCATGTTACTCCGGCATCAGCGCTTTTCCAAATTCCTAATCCCTCTATTGCATCGGCATTGAACCATCCTTCGCCGGTACCAGCATACATTGTATTTGTAACAGTTGGGTCCTGGGCAAATGCTGTGATGGCAAGATTGTCAAAAAAATCATTAATCTTAGTCCATACAGGTGTGGCAACGGTAATATCCGGCGTGCTCCACAAGCCTCCACCTACGCCACCAGTCCAAACCTTTTTATAACCGTTCGCTGCATCTCCAAGGTCAAACCATGAAACGCGGCTTCTTCCAGCTACGTTATTCGGACCCCTTTCTGTCCAGCTAATCCCTGGCACAGCAGCTAATGTCATTGTCATCTGAGACAACTTTTTATCTTTTGTACGGCGTGCCTGCATAAGGCGTTCACGAGGCACGAAGCCAAGTGCCGGATCTTTAGTCATATCAAACTCCTGTTGAATCGCAAGATCAATCCTATCTTTTTTGGGAATTTTTTTAACCAGGCCTATAGGATTTTCTAACTTCCCAACTTTGATAGTTGGGTTTATAAAAAGAATAACGAAGCAGCTTACTGATACACATATCAGCAATAATGGAAGAAGTAATTTTTTTCTCATAAAGAAATTAAATGACAAAGGAAGGAAGGTACTAATCTATAGGATTCAAAAATCTTGATATAAAAGTATTTTCAAAAGAAAAATCAGACGGGTCATGTTATCGCGATTTTCAATAATGAATGCTTGAACTAAAAGAAAAGAATTATTTTGTGATTTCAGCTTGAATTTCAACTTCTTTATGGATCACCCATTGGAAAGGTTGACCATTTTTTTTACCTTTTAAAATAATTTTATCGCTAGCAGCAAGAGAATTTTTTTTATTCGCCTTTGTTAATATAATTCTCCATAAAGTATTTCCCATGGCGGGTTTTAAAGTAATATTTTCTCCACTGATTTTTTCTTGTCCTACTTCCACTTGCGACTGCTCAACAGGAAATATAGATGCATTAAATATCTCATTTCTGTACAGAACAATGTCAATAGACGGTGATAACTTTCCTTTCAATTCGATAAAAATAAATCGCACTGTATCCGCACCGCGGTTCGCCTCATTCCCATTTTCATCCACTTGTACATTACCGGGATTTAATTTTTTAAAAAAAGCATATCCATTTTGCATGCTATGTAATGATTGAGCACATCCCGTAAACATTACGATCACAACCAAACATCCAATTAAGAAAAAAGTTTTCATATTACAAAAAACAGGAATTTGTAGATCATAATTTAGGTTAAATGCGGACGCATTGCAAGTACAAATAATTGAATATATTTTAAATAAAAAAGCCCAATTAAGGGCTTGGTAAAAATTTCTTGCTTTTTATCTTACCATTTATCTACCTCTTCTGTTGAAGTGGGAGTATTTATAACAATGGGAGAAACTTCTTCGGGAACAATAACTTCATTCACAACAGCTCCTCCATTTTCATGCTCAACACCATCCACTTCATCATGGTTAAAAGCATCAAAATCAAAATCAGGCATTAATTCGGTTTTTACATGATCAACAGCTTCCGTCAATGCTTTGATGAATTTATTAAAATCTTCTTTATAAAGAAAAATTTTATGCCTATCATAACCATTATCATTAAAGCGCTTGCGACTTTCGGTAATGGTCAGGTAATAATCATTGGCTCTTGTTGCTCTTACATCAAAAAAATAAGTTCTTCGTTTACCGGCACGAATTCTTTTGCTGTAGATACTTTCTATTTTCTTGTCATTGTTTTCGTACGTCACAGTAGTAAATTTTACAGTTAGTTAATTTGGTTTCTTTCAAGATGTACAAATATAATTATGTTTTTGTAACAGCCAAATTTGCTACAGGCCGTTGTTTTTTTCCTGCACTAATTGCCGTAAATACATTTCATAATACACTCCTTTTTTATCCACAAGATCCTGGTGGCGGCCCGTTTCTATAATTTCTCCTTCATCCATGACCACTATTTTATCAAAATTCGATATGCTCATGATCTTGTGTGTGATTATTATTGAGGTTTTATTTTTCAGGTGATCGTCCATGTTAGAGAGGATTGCCCTTTCAGTTCTGGCATCTACAGCACTTAGGCTATCATCAAGTATAATGATTACCCCATTTTTTATTAACGCTCTTGCTATAGAAACTCTTTGCTTTTGACCCCCACTTAAAGTAACACCTCTTTCCCCAACCATAGTTTCGTATCCTTTAGTAAAAGAAGCAATTTCCTTATCGACTGCAGATGATTTTGCCGCCTGGCTAACCTTTTTTTTATCCGATTCCTCCAAGCCAAAATTTATGTTACCCTCTATGGTATCGCTAAATAAGAAGCCATCTTGTGGCACATAGCTAATTTGCTCACGGAATGTTTTTAAATCGATTCTTTTAATATCTATACCATCAAAAAGTACCGTTCCGGAATTTGCATCATACATACGTAACAAAAGTTGAATAACAGTTGTTTTTCCACATCCTGTTTTACCAACTATGGCTATCTTTTCTCCTTTGTGTATTTCTAAACTAAAATTTTTTAGTGCCTGGATACCTGTGTTCGGATAAGTGAAATTCACCTGCTGAAAGCTTATCTGTCCTGTTAATACTGTTTTAACAGATGAGGGATGATTTGCAATTACCGGCTGTGCATGTAAAAACTCATTTAATCTTTTTTGAGAGGCAGCTGCTCTTTGTATCATGCTTGCCGTCCACCCAATAGCGCTAACAGGAAAAGTTAACATGTTAATGTAAATTACAAATTCCACAATTGTATCTAATCCAATATTATTTTCTCCCCGCACATATTGTAATCCTCCTACCATGATGGTTAACAAGGTACTGATACCTATAAAAAAAGCCATGGATGGGAAATACAGCGATTCTATTTTCGCTAACGCCACCGCGTTATTTCTATATTCTTCGCTGTTAGTTTTAAAAAAACTAAGCATTGCTTTTTCCTGCACAAAAGATTTAATAACTCTGATGCCACTATATGATTGCTGTGCATTGGTAGTTAGAGAGGCCAAAGCCGTTTGAAGTATTTCGCTTTTTTTGTGAATGATACTATTGACGAGGTAAATAATAATTGCCAATACCGGTAGTGGCGCAAGCACATAGAGCGTAAGTTGAGGGCTGCGCTTTACCATAAAAAAAACGGTTAATGAAATAAGGGCGACCAGATTAATCAGGTACATAATTGCAGGACCGGTGAACAACCGGACTCTGCTTACATCTTCAGCCATCCGGCTCATTAAATCCCCGACGCTATTGTTTTTATAAAATCCGGTATCTAATTTTTGATAATGTGCATACACTTCATTTTTTTGATCATATTCAATATGGCGGCTCATTACAATTATAGTCTGGCGCATAAAAAACATAAACAACCCACGCAATAAGGCTAAAGCCAAAATGGTTATTCCTGATATAGCCACAACCTGCGAAATTGAAAAATTCAGATTTTCAAGTTTATCAATAAATTTTTGCACCAATCCATCATAATTGGGCGGCATGGATTTGGGCTGATAACCTGGAAGTTGAAGGCTCCGCTGTACATAGTCGATTATGAAGCCGGTAACCTGTGGCGCTAAAATGCCGAAATAATTTGAGATTATTATAAACAACACGCCTGACCCAAGCCTGACTTTGTATTTCCAAAAATATTTCCGTAAATGCCTAAGATGCTTCAATCTTAATTGATTTAATCAAAGGTATGCAAACAAAAAAGCAGCTATTGCAGCTTGTAAATAAAAGTAAATGATGTTTGCCGTTTGTTCTTCCTATATAGACAAAAAAGAATAGAGGCCACAAATAAACCAATAAAAAAGAGCCAATAGCCATAAATATTAGATTAGCAAAAAAAGGTTCTAAACATGTCGTATGTAATTATTGGTTTTCAAATGCACTAATAAAATATAAAATGCAATGGTAATTAGTAGAAGGTTTTTTGTAGACCAGAAAAACCTTATAAATTTTGCTATACGCTTCTTTAATTCTTTCTACATAGCCTGTAATCTTTTATGACGCTATTCATTATAAACATTTTTTTCCTTCGGCTGCTATTTCATAATAATAATTACTTATGCCATTCCTTTAGAAGATAATATTTGGATATGCTTAGTCGTCTAATACACTTAAGCGGCAGTGTTTATAAATCTTATCTTGTTCATTCCAAAACCATTATGTTTAGCTTTTATTATATATTCTTTCTATAATATCAACCACTTTTAAACCCTCAAGTGCATTGGTTGTAATAGTTGCCCTTCCTTTTAATACATCTACTACATTATCAATTACATAATGATGATTTTGTGCTGAACCTTTATAAGCTCCGTAATCATTACCAGGATTAGTTGGTTTTAATGCTGGCATAACATAATCTTTTACATGACAATATTCTACTTTGTCCATGTACTGCCCACAAATTTTTATGCTTCCCTTTTCAGCAATGATAGTCATGCTGCTTTCCAAATTTTTATCCCATACAGAAGTAGAAAAATTGAGACAACCCATGCCGCCGTTAACAAAATCAAATGTTACAACACCGCTGTCTTCAAACTCAGTTAAATGTTGGTGATTGTGATTGGTAATGCGGGAAGTAATATTTTCAATGTCACCAAAAAGCCAATACATTATATCAATAAAGTGAGAAAATTGTGTAAATAATGTTCCGCCATCAAGATCTTTTTTCCCATGCCAGTTATCTGATTTATAGTATCTGTCATCCCGGTTCCAGAAACAGTTTAATTGTACGATGAAAATTTTTCCGGTCACATCACTTTCAATTAATTCTTTTATCCATACTGAAGGCGGTGAGTATCTGTTTTGCATCACCGTAAACACATGCCTATGTACATTCAATGCTTTATATATTACCATTTCAGCATCTGACCTGGTTAAAGACATAGGCTTTTCAACTACAATATGTTTTTTTGCCTCAAGTGCTTTTAAAGCATGCTCAGCATGAAAGCCATTAGGGCTTGCTATAGTTACTACATCAACTTCCGTATCAGATTTTAATAATTCATCTATTGATGAAAAAAAGGGCACATCATACTCGTCAATTTTTAATGTATTCTTTTCTTTTATGTCAATTAAAGCTATCAGTTCACATTCCGGATTTTGCTGAATCATTTCAGCATGTCGTTTGCCAATATGTCCACAACCAACTACCGCAAATTTTATTTTTTGATTATTGCTTACCATCAGGGCATTTTTTTACCAGTTGATCTTCAATAAAATACTTTTCTCCACTTTCTCCGCAAATTGCCTCCCCGTTTTTATCAAAATTCAATCGGTGCCCATACTCACTCATCCAGCCAATGTGCCTTGCAGGATTACCAACTACTAAAGCATAAGGATGGACAGACGCAGTTACTACCGCACCTGCCCCAATAAAAGCATATTCACCTATTTCATTGCCACAAATGACAGTTGCGTTTGCCCCAATAGAAGCCCCTTTTCGAACCATCGTTTTCATGTATTCATGTTTACGGCTTACAGCACTTCTTGGATTAATTACATTTGTAAAAACCATGGAGGGGCCTAAAAAAACATCATCCTCGCAGTTCACACCTTCATAAATAGAAACATTATTCTGCACTCTGACATTATTTCCTAAAATTACTTTTGATGATACTACTACATTCTGACCAATATTACAACCAACACCTATTGTACATCCAGCCATAATATGGCTAAAATGCCAAATTTTTGTACCCTCCCCAATCTGACATCCCTCGTCAATAAAAGCCGACGGATGAGAAAAATACTTTTTTTCAGACATGTAATTCAAATTTGAAAAATCTTATTTCTTTAAAGAATAACTCTTATAATAGTTCTCAATGCAATAAAATTGATGTCAATAACTTTTCAGATTATATTCTTATAATCTGAAAAATTTTGTACTCTCACAAAAAGGTTGAAAATTTTGAATTTTTAGTTTAAAATTTTTAAGCTTGAAGGAAAGCTAATGAGAACGCCCATTTCTTTTTTTTGAAAAAGAAACATACTTCCGGCAGCAACAGCAGAGGCCCCGGCAAGCACTGCTTTTCTAAAGTCTTCTTCTGATCCTGCACCGCCACAAGCAATCATTGGAACATCTATTTTATTCGAAACCTCCTTGATCAAATCAAAAAGATACCCATTCCATGTACCATCATTATCAATACTGTTTAGTATAATTTCCCCTACTCCTTTCAATTCTATTTCTCTGGCCCATTTTACCGGGTCTTTACCAGTGCTTTTTGTACCAGAATGAGAGTACACATGGTATTTACCAAACAGATTTTTCCTTACATCTATACATCCAACAACAGATTGAGATCCATAAATACTAGCAATTTGCTCTATTAACGAAATATCTTCAAACAAGATAGAATTCAACACAACTTTTTCAAAGCCGCAATTAAAAACTTTTCCGGCAGCTTCTACATTTTTTATTCCTCCACCATAAGCCATCGGCATAAATGCTTCTTCCGCTATATCTTTTATTTTAATATAATCAGGCTTTCTATTTTCTAAAGTAGCTCTGTAATCTAAGAGTAAAAGTTCATCTGCCTCTTTTTCATTAAATATTTTTACAGCATTGATAGGATCACCCACATATTTACCATTTTTGAATTTAATGGTTTTATACAAGCCACCTTTACTTAACAAAAGCACAGGAATAATTCGTATTCGCCTCATTAATCAGAGCTTATTAAAATTTTCAATCACTTTCATTCCAAATTTGTGGCTTTTTTCAGGATGAAATTGCGTGCCAAATATATTTTCCTTTTGAAAGGCACAAGCAAAATCATAACCGTATTTAGAATTTGCACTTATTACTTCTTTATTTTCAAAAAGAAAATGATAGGCATGCACAAAATAGAATCGAGGTTCCGGAGGTAGATCAAGCCACAATTGATTTTTTTTGGTGAGCTGAATTTCTGACCATCCCATGTGAGGGACTTTTAACCCGTTAGTTTTACTCTGATCAAATCGAACGGTAGTGGCATCTATCCAGCCCAAGCCATCTGTATCACCTTCCTGGCTATGTTTAGTCATTAACTGGGCTCCTAAACAAATTCCCAAAATTGGTCTTTTCTTTTTTATTACCAGGTCATCCAGCAGGGGTTTTAATTTTGAGACGTGCAAATTCTCCATGCCTTTTTCAAAATGACCAACACCAGGTAGTATAAGCTTAGATGCCTGGCTAATTTTTTCAAGATCATTAGTTATTTCTGCTTCAATACCCAATCGCTTGCACATATTTTGAATAGAAGCAAGATTGCCTAACCCATAATTTACTATTGCTATCATTTTATATGCAAAGGAATTCAATCAAACTTATAAAAATTACAAAGAAAGAAAAGTTTTGATTTATAATTGTTATTATCCGGCTTTTACATTTCCTCCAAATATCTACAGTAGCGTATTGTCAAAAGAAATACCTTATGATTTAAACAATTTAATTCCAGGCTTTTTCAATAGTATTCAAAATCTCTTTTTATCAATTCAAATATCTTCATTGAAATGGCTGATTAAAAAATTTAGAATTTTTACCGTGGCAGTGCCGTCCCCATAAGGATTTTTACCGGATGCCATTTTATTATATGCTTCAGGGTTTTCTAATAACAATTGAACATTTGATATAATGTTATTCTTATCTGTACCGACCAATTTAATTACGCCTGTGTTGACCTGTAACACAAACTTCTGTTCGCAACCTTTAATATTTTGGGCCGCTAAAATAACAGGCGCCAATTTAATGCTTCAGGACGGGTACCAAAGACAAATGATAGTTTAGGTAATTGCTTTTCCAAATTATTATTGTGTAGTAAAAAAATTTACTTGTACCTAAACCTTCTTAGGCTATCCCCCGGCAAACGAAATAAAATTTAATTACTTGACCGCTAATTAAGTGCTAAACATAAAATTGCACTTATTACTTGAACTAACATATTGAAGATGTTCAATAAAAAGTTAATATAAATTAATGTCCTTTTTGTGCAGGATGTAATGGGTAGTTGTTTTGCATATTAAGTTTGGTGCCATCTATAAGTTTCATCTTTAAACGCGATTGCTTCTTTATGTTACTACTACATTTGTTTGCTTATCATATAATAACTCTTTTTCACCATACAGGCGTTCCGCTTCCATTCCCCTGCTACGGCAAATCTTTACAAGCTTATCTGATTGTACAATTGGGTTAGATTCATCTGTGTATTTTATACTACTGATAAATTCACACCATGGCTCCTGCCCCATTGCATAAACATAAGTTTCTTTTGGGTTGAAAATATCCACTAATGCCATGCCTTTATCACAATCAGAACCGGCTAAACGCCTGCTGCTGTCCATATCTCTTGCCAGTTTTTTAGTTAGCAACGGACCATATAGCCAGGTCAATGGTGCTCCGTCGCATTCCATTCCTAAAAACATAACATCAACATTTCCAATTTCCTGATGAATATGTGTATATAATGCTGATTCAACAATGCGGGAGTCTGCCAAAAACAATAGTTTAAATTCACCTATTTTAACCAGGTAACACATTTTTGTCAAAATGTTTAAATCAGAATGTTCGCCTATAAATGGTAAACCTGTTATTTCAGCATCACTAAAACGAATGTTTTCCATTTCGTCCATGGCAATAACATTGTCAAAACCAATATGCTCGAACATCAATTTCAGATTAGGGTCTTCAAGTTTCCCGCTTGAAGTACGTGGCACAATAAGATTTTTTATTTTATGTCTTAAAGGCAATAGAGTTTCAAATAGAATATGATCCTGATGGTTATGGGTTATCATCACGTAATCAATGGTATCTGGCAGATCAACATCAGAAAAATGCTCAACACTGGAATGATAACCATAATAACTAATAAGCGGGTCAACCAGGATACTTATATCTTTTGTTTCAACAAGTATACAAGCATGCCCAAAATATCTCAACCGGATCTTATCTCCTGTATATTTCTGATAAGGAGGAGGAGGTGTTTCTGTAAAGAAAGTTTCAAACAATTCTTCTCTTGACGCTGGTATTCCTAACATTGCCTTGATGTAGCCCAAGGTTTGAGGAACTCTTTTCATTTTAGCTAATTCATCTATGACCGGGTTATCAAAAGAAATATCGAGACTAAGAACATTAGCTTCGTCTAAACGAGGTGTGCTAAGGCAGAATGGGCGCTCATCATTATTGGTGATCCACATTGCAATGCTCTGAGAGCCTTTGTTATAAAATTCACTTTTGTATAAAAGCGATTCGAAAAATCTAAAGCCGGGATTATTATGGCGATCATAATATAGCTCCACATATCCTTTAAGAATTTCGGGAACTTTTTTATATAGTTCTTCTAAACCAAACCCTTTTGCTTCATTAGCTAATAATTTATCCAACTCTTTTACAGCCTTCGCAAACTGAATTATCTTATCCTGTTTCTGATAAGATTTTTGCTGCAAAGCTTTCACTTCTTCTAATCTCCCCCCGCCAAAATCCATGAAAGGGCCACCACGCATCTTTGGATTAAGTACAGCTTCGGCATGAATGGATGGTGCAGACAGATAAGACTCTATAATCGTGTGGTGTCTTCCCACGATGTTCATTGCTGCTGTTCCCGGAGAAATCAAATGACTCCAGGCGTACCAATTATCAACTAATGGTTCCAATACTACATTTGGTTTTAAATACACTTGTTTGCTATTCATATTGATAGGCCTTTGTTTGAACAAATAATTTTTTTGAAATAATATCTATAATTGCCTGGGTATGTTTAAAAATAAAAAAGTGCTTACCGGGCATTTTTTTAAAATCTACTTTAAAGATGGTTTCTTTTTGCCACAATAGAATATCGTCCTGTTCAATATCCTCCGCAGTGCCCGTTATTACCGTAATAGGAATATTCAGAGGAGCATGATCTTTGTGTATATAATTTTCACTAAGCTTAAAATCACAACGCAGTATAGGTTCAAAATAATATAACAACTCCTCATTCTGCAATATTTCTTCAGGCATGCCGTCCAATTCTATTATTTCCTCTATGAACTTTTTTTTGCTAAGCAAATACCGCTTTTTTTCTTCTTGTCTGGAAGGGGCTGAAGGGCCAGCAGTACCTGTAATAAACAAATGCGATGGCGCTTGTTTTTTGTTCTCAATTATTTTTAAGGTTAGTAAATAACTTATTAAACCGCCCATGCTATGCCCGTAAAGACCATAATTAATAACATCAATGTCATTACTCATCTGTTTATATAAATTATCAACTAAAGAATCAATATCTGAAAGCAAGGGCTCTTTTGTCTTTGCCCCTCTTCCGGGATATTCAAGTGTAATTATATTTAGAAAAGAAGGAGCTTTTTCAACAAATTCACGGTAAGAGTATTTATTTCCTCCTGCAAATGGCAGACAATAAAGGTTTAATTTTTTTTTCATTCAGGTACTTAATCCTTTAGATTCTTTTATAAATTGATGCGTTTTGTTTTTTTTAGATCTTTTTTGAAATAAGGCAAAGCCTATCTTAAATGTTTATTTAAATCTATTGGATTTAAAAAAGACAATTAGCTTGTATTTTCGAAAGTTGAAGCTGTGAAGTTAAGATATATGATAAAAAATTTCAAGCTATTAATCAAATTTTTTTACAGAAAATAACCTACCATTTTAAAATTAACATTGCATCATTGGCACTTATTGAAATTTTATCTCTTTCGTTATAATTGCCGGTAAAAAAGTATCGGTTGATAAATGAGATATATATCCTGGATGAATATTGATTTCCTTTAAAAACCATACTTCTTTGTTCCATACTATTTTATTGTCCTCAATGGCTACTTTATTTAAAGGAATGTTTAGTCCGGTGCCAATTGCTTTTAAAAAGGCTTCCTTCTGAGTCC
>JALZIY010000066.1 GCA_030860085.1 Bacteroidota bacterium
GATTGAAGATTACCCGGCAAAAATTGCAGAAATGCTTTTAAACGGATTGGTGGATGTGGCCTTAGTTCCTGTTGTTATCATTCCACAGATGAAAGAGTATTATATTATCACTGACTTTTGCATTGCGAGCAATGGGCCTGTTGCATCTGTAGGTTTATTTAGCGATGTGCCCGTTGAAAAGATAAAAAAGGTATATCTCGATTACCAATCACGAACATCAGTAATGCTCGCTAAAATATTATTAAAAGAATATTGGAAGCAAGAAGTAAAGTTTATTAATGCAACATCTGAAGAATTTCAAAAAGAAATAGTGGGTTCAACGGCAGGCGTTATAATAGGAGATCGGGCATTGGAGCAACGTCTTAAATCAAAATATATTTATGATTTAGGTGAAGCATGGAAACATCATACCGGCTTGCCATTTGTATTTGCAGCATGGATAAGTAATAAAAGATTACCTGCTGATTTTATAATTCAGTTCAACGAAGCAAATGCATTTGGTGTTCAGCATTTAAATGAGGTAATAGCTGAAAACCCTTGTACAATTATTGATTTGAATAAATATTATACAGAATGTATTAGCTATAAACTGGATGAAGGCAAGAAAGTAGGATTGAAATTGTTTTTGGAAAAGCTGACTCAATCAAATTAAACTTATAATTTCTTACTACCAGAACCTGATGAAGACGACCTGCTTATTTATTATTTTTTGCTTACTCATTTCTTTTTATTCTTTCGGCCAATTCTTCAATAATTGGCTTAAACTCCCAAGTCCTTCCTCTTACGTACGGGTAGGGAATTTAGCTATTACTGGAAATAAGGTTACTGTTGAAGCAACTTTTAACCGAACTACGGCATGGAGTGGGGCAGATGTATGGCAGGGTGATCTGGTATCAAAGCATCTTAATCCTGATGATTGTAATTATCTGTTAAGGCCAGGTTCTGCAGAAATTACAACAACTAATGGCTACTTTAAAACTCCGGTTATTTGTCTCAGCGAACTGAATAAAACTTATCACGCTGCAATGGTGTATGATGGGAGCACCTTAAAATTTTATAGAAATGGATTCTTAATGAGCCAGGTTGCTGCCACTGGTAATTTGATACAGAACAATTGGCAAACGCAAATTGGCTTAATTTATATCCCGGATTTAAAAGAAAATTTTATCGGCTATATCAATGAAGTCCGTATTTGGAATATTTCCAGAACGCAGGATCAGGTCAGGACTTATATGAATCAACCATTGCCAAACCCGCAAACTACAACAGGGTTGCTTGCATATTATACATTTGACAATCTTCTAAATAAGCAGGGCAATCCTGCATGGAATGGTACGTTAGGTGGAACTGCTGCAATTAACCAAACAAATTTGAACTGCGCATTTATGGCTGATTCTTGTGGTGTAACTAATCTCTGTTCAAAACCGCAATTGATTTTAGTTACCAGCAAAACCTATGTGCTCCCAAAACAGTTCAATTCACAAGTAATTTATCAGGAGTGCAATCTTATAAATGGCATTTTGGAGATGGCCAGACTAACAACAATAGTCAAACACCGGCAAAAACTTACAATGATTTTGGAGTTTATGCGATAAAACTGGTAGTTCAATATACTGGCGGGTGTACAGACAGTTTAATAAAGCCTGTCACTATTGTAAACGTTACAGGTTTGTGCGATTCTATAAAAATTACAGGCCCAAATAAAGTTTGCAATAAAAAAGATACTTTGACCTATTCATTTGATAGATCGCAAAATTGTACACCGCAATATACACTACTTATAGATAATGCATTTGCGGATATAGTCTCACAAACAGCAACTTCAGTAAGTCTTGTTTTCAAACAAAATGGTATAACATCTGTAAAAATGGCTTTTGATAATGGGTGTAAAACCGTTATTGATAGCATTGATGTAACAATTAAGTTATCTCCAACATCATTGAATTTAGGACCTGATATTTCAATTTGCAAGGACACATTAATTAAGTTGAATGCGAAATCCGGATTTGATTTTTATTTATGGCAGGATGGCAGTGCAGATTCAACTTATACAATTACTAATGCAGGCAATTATTTTGTTCAGGCTCAGAATTTTTGTGGTGTACAGTTTAAAGATACGTTTCGTTTGGTTGCATCACTTATTGATGCGTTTAAAGCATCGCCTATGAATACTTCTGTATGCAAAGGTGATTCTATTCAATTCAATGCATTTGGCGGAACACAATATTCATGGCAGCCAGCAGGAAATTTTAATAACTCAAATATTTCCTCTCCCAAAGCTTTTATTGGTAATTCACAAACTGTCATCGTTCAAATCTCAGATGCTCTCTGTTCAAGGGACACTATCATATTTATACCTGTTTTGGCAAGAGATAAAGCTGAAATAGTAATTAATAAAAGAAATGATGTGAACTGCGAATTAGATTCAACATTATTGATTGCAAGCGGCGGTATCTCTTACAACTGGTCGCCAAACACATATATTTGTCGTACTTTTAATAATCAAATAACCGTAAAACCACCTCAAACAACAACCTATTATTTGCACAGCAGGGATGTCGGCGGTTGTACAGCCCTAGACTCGGTTACTGTTTATTTTTTTAAGGAAGGAAAACAAAAGTTATTTATCCCAAATGGCTTTATACCTAATAATGATGGATTGAACGATGTCTTCAAACCAACATTCACGGGCCCTGCTGTAAAATTTGATTTTAAAATATTTAATCGTTGGGGACAGCTGATTTTTCAAACCAGTACGCCAGGTAAGGGTTGGGATGGTGTATTTAAATCCATGGCACAGCCAAACGGAGTGTATGTTACTACATTACTGCGGAAGGAGGCTGTTAATGGCAGGTTTGAGCGGAAGGGGACATTTGTGCTGAATAAATGATTCACTATCTATTTATTAATTTTATTGATATAAAACATCTCTAATAGTACAATCCGGATTTTGATTGTTTATGATTAGGCTTTTATAAATTTAATTCTTTAGACTTCACTAAATATTTTTTTTAGGCTTAAGTATGCTTTTTATCTTTTTTTTCAATGATTGTTTTTGCCCAAAATCGTTAAAGTGTTGAGATAAGGTTTCTTTGCCTTTAAAAGTATTTTGAGGTTGTTGCATCTTTTGTTTTTCTATAATGACGACGCTATCATAGAAGTGCAAACCTTTTATATTTTTCGTAATGTGGCTAATAAAGGGCTGGCCATCTTTTTTAAAATGCCACCCATGTATTGCGTCAATGAAATTTTTTGAATATTCTATGAAGGAATTTCTGTTTTTGTAACCGCCATAATATTCCTTCCAATACGATGTGTGCGTATCTTCACATACATATAGTCCCCCATCTTTCACTTTGTCAAACAAAACTTCAAAAGTTGAAATCTGTTGCTTCATAGTATGGCCTCCATCGTCAATTAAGATATCTACTGGAAGAATTTTTGATTTTAGATCGTTTAAAAATATTTTATCTTCCTGGGATCCAATATAAATAGGGGTATTTTCTGTCTCAAACTTTTTGCATTCAGGATTTACATCAACTCCAATGATCAATGCTTCAGGACCGAAGTATTTGCGCCATAATTCAAGCGAGCCCCCATGTGCTATACCGAATTCAAGAAGTACTATTTTTTTATCTTTATATACTGAAAAATATTTCTCATAAACTTCTAAATAATGATGCCATTTGTTTAGTAAACGTCCCGAATGATTCTCAAAAATTTCGATTAAGTTTTCCATTTTGTATTTTTTTCCTTTTTATCTTGATTCCTAAGGCTTTTTTTATTTAATCTCCCCATGTTGTTTAAATAGAAATCCGAGATACCTTTTATTATATAGCGTAACACTCCTAATTTATTATTGCTATACAGAAGATTGTTTTTTAGCCGTGTCAAGAGGGCTTTTCTTCTGCTTTTGTCACTCTCAATAAATTTTCCTGCGTATTTTTTTTTTACATATAAATAATTTCTTACCATGTAATACACCCTGGCGGGAGAGTGCAAGGTTCTGGGTGTTTTTTTAAACGATTTCAATGACCTTCCAAAGTATATGTGTCCTAACTGGTGGTTTAATGTTACATTGCTAAACTTTATAACTTTATAATTGCTGGATATTAATCTATAGCAAAATTCAAGGTCCACTTCGTCAATAAAAAGTGCCTCATCGAACTTTCCGATTTCTTTACAAAGTTTTAAGTTTAAGATGCTACCTGAAGTTATTAATTGATCTGTTTCTTCACTTTCGCAATTATTGCTGATATTTAATTTATTCTCAAACTCGACCCCAAATATTCCTACTTTTTCAGACAAATTAAATTTGTTTACACAATTTAGATAAGCTGTAATATTTTCCTGAGTAAAAAAAGAATCCTGGTCCATTGTCAGCATCCGTTCAAATCCTTCCGCTAAAGCAATTTCTACAACCTGGTTCAGCCGTTCAGCTATTCCTTTATTTTCTCCATCATGTATATAAATCACTTTTTCATCAATTGATATATCTTGTAAAATTGATAAAGCACTGTTTTCACTGTTATCCACCACATACAGTCTATTAATAAAAGGTAAGTATGAATTTATATTACTTACTACATCTTTTGAAGGATTGTACAAAATAACCACTCCAGCAATTTTCATAAGTAGTGCGAAAGTTGTAATTAAATTTTTTTTGAGACTTTTGTTGTTAAAAGTAGGATTTGTTACATACTAAGGATGTTCTTATTTCCATTTGCATACCAACCTTTAGTAGGGTTGCATATTTTGAACGGCTTTTAGCCTCAATTAAAAACCAGACTTTTACTAGTTTCGAGGTAATTGTTTCAGATGACAGCCCGGGAGATGAAATAAAAAAACTTTGTGAAAAGTATGCACTTCTTTTTTCATTAAAATATTATAAGAACATAACACCACTTGGTACTCCTGAAAATTGGAATGAAGCTATGCGTAGAGCAACCGGTCAGTGGATAAAAATAATGCATGACGATGATTGGTTCGCAGAAGATGATAGTTTACTCCTTTTTAAAAAGGCCATAGACCGAAATCCGCGCAGTGAATTTATTTTTTCTGCATATTATAATATTTATGAGAAAAAGAGCCGTCAACAATTAGTACTCGCTAACCCGCTTCGCTGGAATATTTTATTAAAGGAACCGGTGACACTTTTAGCCAGGAATATTATTGGTCCCCCAAGCGTAACGCTTCACAAGAATAATAAACAATTTTGGTACGACTCCAAGGTTAAGTGGGTAGTAGATATAGAATTTTATATTCGCTATTTTTTGATTTACAAGCCAATCTATATAAAAAACCCATTAATAAATGTTGGTATAAACGATACCCAGGTAACAACATACACTTTTGGAGTTGCAGAAGTGCACCTTAAAGAAAGTTTGTATTTATTAAATAAAACCGGAGAACACCATTTAAAAAATATTTTAGTTTTTGATGCGTGGTGGAGGCTGTTAAGAAATTTTTCCATTAGGAATATAGAACAGATTCGCTCAGTTGGCTATGATGGGGAAGTGCCCAATATTATTTATGACATCATTCGCTTTCAAAATAAGATCCCTGTGTCTTTATTGATAAAAGGGGTAACATCAAAAATGTTTATGTTAGTTTGTTATCTTTTTAACAAGAGAAATATTTGTATACAAT
>JALZIY010000095.1 GCA_030860085.1 Bacteroidota bacterium
AGTTTGCCATGAAGGCTTTTGAAACGCATGCTATTGATTATTTATTGAAGCCGTATAGTAAGGAAAGATTTGATAAGGCACTAAATAAATTAATATCTCAACCAAAAATAAATGAAGTTGCTTTGCCTGCGTTATTGCAATCTCCGTCAAATGTTTCCTCAACAGAACGTATTGTTGTAAAGAATGGCGGAAAGATTAAGATCATTCATTTACATGAGATTCTCTATTTGGAAGCTGCTGATGACTATGTGAAAATTTATACCAAAGATGGAAGCTTTCTAAAAAACAAAACAATGAGTTTCTTTGAAACTACCCTGCCATCTCATCAGTTTGTAAGAACGCACCGCTCCTTTATAATAAATGTTCAGGAAATTACACGTATTGATCCTTATGAAAAAGAAGGCTACCTGGCGATCTTAAAATCTGGATCAAGAATTCCGGTAAGCAAAAATGGTTATGCTAAGTTGAAAGCTGTATTGGGATTATAACTTCTGTTTCATGATACAAATTTTTGAATTATAATGTACTCAGATTGCTCACATATTAGCTATTAAATTTGCGTATGTTCTTTCCTCTCACATATAAACATTTTATTGTTATCATTTTATTGCTCCCTCACTTGATAATCTATGGGCAGACTACACCAACTGATACACTTAAAGAAATTCAGTTGAGTGAGGTAACTGTAAAAGCATTTGAGCAGAATAGAAGATTAAAAGATATTGCCGGTGCAATTGCTTTAACCAGAAGGCAAACGTTGGAGCGTTTCAGTTCTGCTTCTATCGTTTCGGCGATAAACATTACTCCCGGTGTTAGAATGGAAGAACGTTCTCCCGGAAGTTATCGTTTTAATATCCGCGGAAGTTCATTGCGGTCCCCGTTTGGCGTAAGAAATGTGAAAGTATATTATAATGATGTTCCTTTGACCGACCCTGGTGGTACTACTTATTTAAACCAGTTAGGGTATTATAATTTTAATTCAGTTGAAATTATAAAAGGGCCGGGAAGCAGTTTGTATGGTGCCGGAACAGGCGGTGTTTTGCTAATTGAAAGCATGGATGGAAATGAACAGCCTGGCATTTTTGCTGAATACACTACCGGTAGTTATAATTTACAAAATGCCTATGCGTCATTTACAACCCGCTCAGAAAATTTAGTTAGCCGCACAAGTTATCAGCACCAGGAAAGTGATGGGTATCGTAATCATTCTGAATTAAAAAGAAGTGTGATTAGCTGGAGCGGCAATTTTAAATTAAATGAAAACAGGCAGTTGAAAACATCTTTTATTTATGGAGATCTTTTTTATGAAACGCCCGGTGCATTAACGTTGACCGAATTCAATTCCAATTCAAGAATGGCAAGACCAGGTACTGCATTCTTCCCTGGAGCAGAAGCAGCCAGGGCAGCGATTTATCAAAAAACGTTTGTAGCAGGGGCCAGTTACACTCAGCAACTTACTCCGACATTAGAAAGTAAAAGCAGTTTATACGGTGCATACACTCAGCTAAAAAATCCAGCCATCCGCAATTACGGACACAATTCAGAACCGCATGCAGGAGGCAGAACTGTTTTAAAATGGGCAAAGAAAATTCAGGAATTAGTACTTGGGTTTACAGGGGGTGCAGAATGGCAGCAGGGCTTTTCCAGTTTTAGCACGCATACTAATAAAAACGGTAATGCTGATTCAGTGCAAATTCTTGATGAAGTACGTAACCGCCAATCTTTTTTATTTGGACAAACATCTTTGGAAAATAAAAATTGGATTATAACAGGAGGTGCCAGTTTCAATGCGATGAAAATAAATATTGAGAGATTTATTCCCACTCCCATTCCTGAACAAAAAAGAAAGATCAGCAATGAATTGGCTCCTCGCCTTGCCCTTTTATACAAATTAAATTCGATAAGCATTTATAGTAGTATTTCGAAAGGCTTT
The DNA here is from genome assembly GCA_030860085.1 of Bacteroidota bacterium. Classification (GTDB taxonomy): domain Bacteria; phylum Bacteroidota; class Bacteroidia; order Chitinophagales; family Chitinophagaceae; genus Flavisolibacter. Next base: position 1,934 of record JALZIY010000095.1, read on the forward strand.
TCTCCGCCAACCACCGCTGAATTATTGCCTACCGGGAGTGCTATTAATTTAGACCTCAATGCTGAAGAAGGTGTTAATTATGATGCAGGATTAAGAGGAACTATTTTTAAAAATTTATACGTAGATATTAATGCGTTTGTTTTTTCACTAAAGAACACAATTGTACAACGCAGGGATGCGGGAGGTGGTGAATTATTCATCAATGCAGGAAAAACGAAACAGCGTGGTATAGAAACCTATATTGGCTATCCCCTATTTACATCAGCACCAATAATAAGTCGTAGCAATTTTTGGCTTAGCCATACTTATCATCATTTTAAGTATAGAGATTTCAAGCAACTTAGTCTTGATTTTTCAGGAAATAAATTGCCGGGTGTGGCGCCGCATTCTATTTCCAGCGGAATAGACATTTTATTTAACAATGGATTTCTTGGCACACTTAGTTATTATTATAGCGATAAATTACCATTATCTGATGCAAATGATCTATATGCCGATGACTATCATTTGGTCGGTGCAAAAATCGGCTACCAAAAATTGTTTAATAATAAGTGGAGAATAAAAATTGTTGCCGGGTCGGAAAACTTATTAGATGAAAAATATAGTTTAGGCAATGACATTAATGGATTTGGTGGAAGATATTATAATGCAGCACCGGGTAGAAATTACTATGCATCGTTATTACTGCAATACATCACAAAAAGATAAGTTCTTCAGATATTTTTTAAAATACTGGTAGCAACAATAAAAGACTTTTTAACCTAAGTTCCCCCATCCGGGGGACAGGGGCTAACGGATCACAACTGTTCCAAGCTTTTTTGTTAACTCAATTTCCATTTGTTTTAAATGCTGGTGAGTACGAATTAAAGTGAATTTATGCGTATGATCTGCCTTCTCTAAGTCTTCCTGGTTTTGCAATAAAAGCCTTTTAATTTTTCGAAGCTTTAAATAGCTAATAGCAGATTCCACTTCTTCCGGGGTAGTATCTTTTTGCATTTTTAAATAATCAGATAACTCGTCTTTGTTATCCTTGGTGATCATTCGTAAAAAATCTTTGTAGTCCTGTTCGAAAAGCTTTTTTTGGTAGCCGGTAGATTGGCTGAAATCTGTTTTCCATCGTGGACTTTCTTCGTAAGGAAAATTTAAAAGCGAAACAGCCAGTGTACTCAAACCCGTATCGTTATGATAAATGAAATGATTTTTATCAATTCCCTGTTGTGCATCAATTAAGTTTTTATAAGCATGAATTAATTTCAACACCGCTTCACTTTGAATCAGGTCTTCATCCGGCAATTCAGATAAAATATATTCGGCTATTAATTGCGAACTATTCCACTGTTTGGCGCCATGCTCTAATAAAATGCGGGCAATTTCGCGTTCTTGTAATTCATCCCTAAAAAGCAGGTTAAACGTTTGATCATCAAAATCGGTGTCGACGGCCTGGCTAGTGTTTTCAGCATGAAACTTTGCTTCTTCGAAAGGCAATTTTTTTTCCAGAAGACTGATGCGGTTTCGAATAAATTTATTAACAAGTGTGGTAAAGCCTGTCTCATCAATTTTTAAAATTTGTGAACATTGACGAATATAATCCTGTTGCTTAGTAAAATCTTCTGCCCTGTCAATTTTCGAAATAGTTTCTGCGACCTGGTTTACTACTTCCGATTTTCGGTTTGAATCTGCCCCTACTTCTTTTAACGAAGCGTCAAGTTGGAATAAAACAAAGTCTTTTTTATTTTCCTGCACGAAGGCTTTAAAATTGTTGGCCCCCAGTTTTTGTAAATAGCTATCCGGATCCTCTTTGTCAGGTATTAAAACCAACTTCACATTCAAACCTTCTTCAAGCGCCATGTCTAGCCCACGTAGCGCCGCCTTTATTCCGGCAGCATCTCCATCATAAATAATAGTGAGGTTTTTTGTGTATTTCTTTATCAGTCGTAATTGGTCCTGGGTTAGTGATGTGCCTCCACTGGCCACTGCATTTTCAATTCCCGCCTGGTGCAACGAAAGAACATCGGTATATCCTTCAACTAACAGGCATTCATTGCTTTTATCCAGTGATTGACGGGCAAAATACATCCCATAGAGGATTTTACTTTTTACATACAGTTCATTCTCGGGTGTATTTATGTATTTGGGTGCCTTATCATTTGATTTTATTAAACGGGCACCAAATCCTATAACTTTTCCGCTGTTATTATAAATGGGGAAAATTATCCTGTCGCGATAATTATCTGCTAATTGATCATTACGTTGAACAACTAAACCCGACTTTTGTAAAAGTTCGGCATTATATTGATTAGCCAGTGCCTTTTTGGTAAAAGCATCTTTCTTATCCGGTGCATAACCTAATCCAAACTTACGGATAATGCTTTCATTAAAACCGCGGCCTTTTAAATAGGGTAAAGCAATATCTTTTCCTTCCTCTGTTTCAAACAATTGTTCTGCAAAAAACTTTTGTGCAAAGTCGTTAATGATGTACAAACTTTCACTCACATGTTGTAACTGCCTAACTTCCGGCGAAACAGCCGTTTCTTCTACTTCAATGTTGTAACGGTTAGCCAGCCATCGTAAGGCCTCTACATAGGAGAGTTTTTCGTTCTCCATTAAAAAAGAAATGGTATTGCCACTTCTTCCACATCCAAAACATTTATAAATTTCTTTACTTGGTGAAACGGTAAAGGAAGGAGTTCGTTCATTATGAAAAGGACATAGCCCTAAAAAATTTGCACCCCTTTTTTTAAGTTTTATAAAGCCACCGATTACATCAATAATATCTATGCGGGAAAGAATTTGTTGTATCGTTTGTTGGGTGATCACAATTCGCAAATATAACCTTCATCAAATTGAAAAGTTTAATGTTTATTCAGTAAAAAAACAAATTTTTTTTACTTTAAAAGGGTTTTAAATTTAAGACAATAATCCTGACCCAGGAAAATGAATGAGTAAAATACTTTTTTAACCTTTAAACTTTCTTCCATGGTTCAAACTGACATCTCACAGCTCTCTGCCGAAACTTCAGAATGGCGGCAAATTTTGCGAAATTATCGTGAGGAATTTAGCGAATGCAAAAAAACACTTCTTGACACCTGCAAGCAAAATCTTTCTAAAGACCATTTACAACAAGTAGAACATTTTCACAACCAGTTTCACATTCAATTGATCAATATCCATGATTTGAAACAAAGCATTAAAAATCATGAACGCAAAATTCAATTACAGTCGT
>JALZIY010000105.1 GCA_030860085.1 Bacteroidota bacterium
TTTGTAGGCCGCGGCGAAGGCGTTGTAGCCTATGCGACTGTTTTATTGCAAGCTATTTAACATGTTTAGTATAATCCCCGCTTACCTTTGAAATTATGGTTCCGCTGATTATCAAAGTTGTCAATACATCAAATAATCCATTACCGCACTATGCTACTGAAGGTGCAGCCGGTATGGACATCAGGGCTTTTTTAGCAGAGCCTTTACAGCTTGAACCAATGCAAAGAGCCTCAATACCAACCGGACTTTTTATAGAATTATCTGTTGGATACGAGGCACAGGTAAGGCCACGAAGCGGGTTAGCTATTTACCAGGGCATCACCTGCTTAAATTCACCCGGCACTATAGATAGCGACTACCGCGGAGAAATTAAGATAATCTTGATAAACTTATCGGGGCAGCATCAGGTCATAAACCCCGGAGACAGAATAGCCCAGATGGTGATACAGAAAGTTGAAAGAGCAACATTAGAAATAGTAACTGAATTAAATAAATCCGGAAGAGCTAATAATGGTTTTGGCTCTACCGGTAAAAAATAAAATTATGATGCGGATAATTTCATTTATTGTATTTGCAGGTTTGTTAGCCTCATGCCGTTCTACACGAAAAATAGGCACCGCCATTGCCAAAAAAGATACCCTGCAACAAACGGGTAATAAAACTGATGTGGGAAAAGACTCGGTTGCTTTTATAAAAAATACCCTTCAACAGATAAATGCTAATCACATTGATTTTACTTCTTTTTCAGCAAAAGTTAATATAGACTATAAAGATGATGCCGATAAAAATTATGATGTAAACGCAGTGGTGCGTATGTATAAAGACAGTGCTGTATGGATCTCAGCAAACGCAGTATTAGGTATAGAAGCCATACGTGTATTGATCACAAAAGACTCCGTAAAATTATTGGATAAACTAAATAAAACCTATACTGCCCGTAGTAATGATTACCTGCAGGAGGTCACTTCGCTTCCGCTTGGCTTAAAAACGGTACAAAATCTATTGAACGGTAATCCTGTTTATTTAGACAGTAACGTGATTGCTTATTCTATTACTGAAAACAGTGTGTCTTTATTAAGTATAAGTGAGTGGTTCAGGAATTTGTTAACTGTGAACATGAAAGATAAATCACTACAACGTAGCAAACTGAATGATGCAGATATTGTACGTAACCGGACAGCCGATCTTGCTTACAGCGATTATGAGACAAAAAAGGATATTTCGTTTCCTACAAAACGCAGGATCAGTATTTCGGAAAAGAAAAAACTTGATATTAAATTAGAGTTTAAGCAATTTACTTTTAATGAAGATGTAAGTTTTCCGTTCAATGTTCCTAAAAATTTTAAGCGTAGTTAAAATTTATCCCTTGTTCCATCGTTATAACAGGGAGTCAAAATAATCCAGATGAAAAAAACCGTCATTATATTTTTTACTTTCTTTTTTGCGCTAACTGTCCTTGCACAATCAGATGCAGATAAAGCCCGTATGGAGAATGAAAGGAAAGCGCTGCAAAAAGAATTAAAAGAAATACAGGGCGTTTATAACCAGGTAAAGGGGAAAAAGAAAGAAACGATCGGGCAATTAAATCTATTGCAAAAAAAAATGTCCGTACAAGGGCGTTACATAGGCAATATTAATAAAGAAATAAACCTCATAACAAATGATATCTACACCAGCAGTTTAGAGATCAATAAATTAAAAAGACAACTTGATACATTAAAATCTCAGTATGCTCGAAGTGTAGTGTATGCCTATAAAAACAGGAGCAATTTCGATTATCTCAATTTCATTTTTTCTGCATCTACTTTTAACGATGCTTTAAAAAGAATTGCCTATTTAAGGTCTTACCGTGCTTACCGGCAAGAGCAGGTGAATAATATTATTAAAACGCAAAATACAATTGAAGATCGTAAGCAGCAGTTGTTAGGTAAAAAAACACAAAAGTCAGGTGCGTTGCAAAATCAGAAACAGCAACTCGATGTTTTAGAAGATCAGAAAAAAGAAAAAGATGTAGTCGTAGCTAAATTAAAATCAAAAGAAAGCGAACTGCAAAAGCAAATTACTTCACGTAAGAAAAAAGATGCCCAATTAAAAAATTCCATTGCTGCCATCATCAGGCGGGAAATTGAGGCTCGCCGTAAAGAAGAAGAAGCAGAACGTAAAAGATTAGCCGGTCTTGAAAAAGCAAATCCCAGTACCGCTACAACTTCAGCAGGTACAAAAACGCCGGCCAAAAAAGTGTTTGCCAGTATTCCATTGAATGCAAAAGAAGTGGCTTTGTCGTCCAGTTTTTCAAGCAATAAGGGTAAGCTTCCCTGGCCGGTGGATGATGGTTATGTGAGTATTCCGTATGGCACTTATTCAGTACCAGGCACAAGTCTTAAAGGCCACAATTCTGGTCTCACTATATCAACCCCTTCGCCAGGTACAAATGTAAAAGCGGTTTTTGATGGAGAAATTTTAAGCGTTTTTAATTTAGGTGATGGTACCATGGCAGTGATGATAAGCCACGGTAAGTTCTTCACTGTTTACAGTAATCTTTCCGGCACATCAGTGGGCAAGGGAAGTACTGTAAAAACAGGGCAATCAATTGGTCGTGCAGCAGCAGATGATGAAGGCGGCTCCGGCGGAAAAATTGACTTTACATTAATGATTGAGAAGAAAGAAACAAACCCATCGTCTTGGTTACGGCGTTAACCTACCAATTCTTTACTCAACACATCGTCATATAATTTTTCGTAAATCGGAATGATATTTTTTATGTCAAAGTTGTGGGCGTGTTGAGCAGCGGCCAATTTAAATTCCTGCAGGCGGTTATCATCTTTTAAAATTAAAATGGCTTGTTGGCTCATTGATACTACATCCCCTACATTACCCATATAACCTGTTTCTCCATCAATCATAATTTCTCCCAGGCAACCCGCATTGGTAGATATTACCGGCACACCGGCTGCCATGGCTTCAAGTGCCGCTAATCCAAAACTTTCATATTCAGATGTCAATAAAAACAGGTCAGCAATGGCTAAGATATCTTCCATTTGCTCCTGCTTACCAACAAAACGTATCTGGTCAAAAATACCTAAATCGCGGCTCAATCCTTCTGCTGTAGCTCTTTCCGGTCCATCACCAACAAAAAGAAGTTTGCTGGGAATTTCTTTCAGTACATTATCAAATATTTTTACTACGTCCTGCACCCGTTTAATTTTTCTAAAGTTAGATGCATGCAATAACACACGTTCACCTTCGGGTGCAATTACTTTCTTAAAAGCGTCAATGGGCTTGCGGTTGAAACGGGCTACATCAACAAAATTGTGAATAACATGTATATGCTTTTCAATCTTAAAGGTTTTGTAAGTCTCTTTGCAAAGGTTGTGCGATACGGCGGTAATAGCATCGCTTTGGTTAATAGAAAAGGCAACTACCGGTGCATAGGTTTTATCTTTTCCAACCAACGTAATATCTGTACCGTGCAAGGTGGTAATAACAGGCACGAAAATTCCTTCCTTTTCTAAAATGCTTTTGGCCATAAAAGCTGCTGATGCATGAGGAATAGCATAATGTACATGAAGCAGTTGCAGTTTATTATTTTTTATTACATCTACCATGGCGCTTGCTAAGGCCGTTTCATAAGGTGGATAATCAAACAGGGGATAAGTAGGTACTTGCACCTCGTGGTAAAAAATATTGGGAATAAAACCGGTGAGCCGGACCGGTTGCTGATAAGTAATAAAGTGTACATGGTGACCTTTTTGTGCCAGGGCTTTGCCTAACTCAGTAGCTAATACGCCGCTGCCGCCAAAGGTGGGATAACAAACAATTCCGATGCGCATATAAGGGAGTTGATGCTTTGAAATAAATAGGTTTGAAAAGCCCGTAAAACTAATCGCCTGTTTTTTGCCGCCGCATTGCACGTTGCTTTTTAAGCGCCTTATCGCAATGCGCCGGTTTTGCAAAAATACGCAGCCTGTGTG
>JALZIY010000117.1 GCA_030860085.1 Bacteroidota bacterium
GGATGCAGCTATATCAGATAGGGATACAACAAAACCTTCTTTGTGGCAAAACGAAGCAGCGCAACAAAAAACAATTGCGCTCTGGCAAAAATTAGCAGAAAGGTATAAAAATGAAAATTGGATTGGCGGTTATGACCTGATTAACGAAACCAACTGGGGTTTCGAAAAAGCATCGGATAAAAACGGTTGCGAAGAAAAAATCAATGCTCCTCTAAAAGCATTATTACAAGCCATTACAAAAGTCATACGGCAGGTTGATACAAACCATATTATTTTTATTGAAGCCAATTGCTGGGCAAATAATTATGCCGGTATTTTTCCATTGTGGGATAGCAATATGGTGGTAAGTTTTCATAAATACTGGAACAATAATGATGTGGCTTCTATTGAAAAGTTTTTACAAATAAGAGAACAAAAAAATGTGCCGGTATGGATGGGCGAATCCGGAGAAAACTCAAACGTATGGTTTCGAACGGCTATACAATTGTTGGAAGAAAATAAAATTGGGTGGGCCTGGTGGCCTTTAAAAAAATTAGGCAACAACAATCCTCTGCAAATAAAAAAAAATAAAGAGTATGAAATGCTTATTTCATACATGGAAAGTAAAAGTCCTAAACTTTCTGTTGAACAAGCGTTTGCTGCTTTAATGCAACTGGCAGAAGATGCGAAAATTGAGAATAATATCTTTCATAAAGATGTAGTTGATGCCATGTTTCGGCAAACCACATCTACAGTGACTTTACCTTTTAAGAAAAACGCCATAGAAAATATTATTTATGCAGTAGATTATGATCTTGGCAGAATTGGTTATGCCTATTACGATATTGATTCGGCTACTTATTGGGTATCTACCGGCAAGGGCACAGAATGGAATAAAGGAAGGCAATACAGAAACGATGGAGTGGATATAGATATTTGCAGGGATTCAATAAATAATGGTTATGCCGTAACATCAATGGAAAAAGGAGAGTGGTTGCAATACACCATCACAGCAAAGAAAGAGGGCAAGTATAAACTCAGTATTGGTGCAGTAGCTATAGGCAGTACAAATGAAATCGGCATTAGTATAAACGATGGCCCCACTAATAAGCTGCTTGTTAAACCCACAAAAAACGGTTCCTGGAAAACATTTATTCTAAAGGGAATACAATTGAAAGAAGGTAAAAATTTACTCAAGGTAGAAGTTATAAAAGGAGTCTTTAGCCTGAATTATTTTCAATTTGTTCCGCAAAATAAATAAGTTCAAGTAGGACTAACTGCTATAGCACAGTATTTGTTAGCGATCATAGATATTTTTCCTCAAATACCCATATTAGCCATTGCCATTTTTAGCTATCTCGCTTTTACTGCATTCAATATTTATGGAATAAAGGCAGCCGCTACATTTGAGTGGTAATAACCATCCTGGCTGTTGGAGAATTGCTTTTGTTTGCACGTATAAGTCTTCCGCATTTTGAAATAAAAAATTTGCAAGTGCCCTTCGCTCATGGATGGCAGGGAGTATTTGCCTCTGTTCCTTTGCCATCTGGTTTTTCCTGCAATTGAAGGAGTGGCCAATGTGGCAGAAGAAACCATTCATCCGCAACGGACTATTTTGTTTGGTTTGGTTCCGCTATTGTCACCTTGATAATTTTATGTGTACTTATTTTTAAGTTCAATTGGTGTAGCAGGATGGGAAACGATCGTTACAAAGCAGATGGCATGACCTCTGATTCTCCTTTGTTTCTGGCTTTGGAGCATGTTGTTGGGACCTGCTCTATCATTTACTCATCACGTTAGGATTATTTGGACTATAGCTTTCTTTAATGGAATTATTTTGGCAGCAGGCCGGTCAAGCTTTGAATTTGGAAGAGTAAAATACGCTCCGCCATTTTTAGGAAAATTTCATCCGAGGTTTCAAACTCCTTCCAAGGCATTGCTTGTGAATATGATCATCGGCAGTGATTAGGCAATAATTTAGTAAGCTTATCAAAAACTCAAAATAAGCTGGGTTGATTTCTCATTTACCCATTTACTTCATACTCAATAAAAACCTTCTCATCAAAAGGTTTGTTGGCATTATTCAAAGCTGTTTCGTGAGTTTTCTTTATGCTTACCCGGGCAGTACTGATATTCGGTAGAATCTTTTTTCGGTCGCCAATAAAAAAAAGTTTTCCTTTTGTTTTACGGATAAGTTCTGCGCCAAGCAGATCATTAGGCATTGTATTTAACCAGCCATCATTAATCTTTTTAAAATCTAATGTAGCCATAGCAGCCAGGTCGGTGCTGGTCATCATATCAATCCCTTTCCCTTTGGCAGTTCCATTCTGGCTCAGGTGATGCCCAACTTTGTAGAATACGGTTTTATTTAGAAAGTATTCTGCATTTTTCTTAACTATTTGTCCGTTCATTTTCACTGGCCATTCCAAATCTTTATGCCAGCTTTCCCAATTACCAAATTCAGCATCTGCGGGGAATAGTAAAACCCGTTCACTGTCTTCAAATTGAATAGCAAGTGCAAGGCTTGTGTTGTTAATGCTTCGCTCATACCGCATTGCAAGACTTCCGGCACTATATAGCCAGTCATAGTCTATCTTTCTCCAGTCACCACCTTCGTTATAGTCTTTTTGGACCTCTTTGTTTTCTGCAGGCACTTCATATTTTGCATCAAAAGGTAATTTGTTGGCGTCACCATTTGAAAAGGTGGCACCAATCGCTGATAGAAAAGAAAAATCAACTTTGCTTTTTTCTTCCCTTTGTTCAAAGTTTTCTCCCTCTTTTTCCGTCCTGTTCAGGAATGTACGGTCACGGGGTGGGCCTAAAACATAAAATCGCATACCCATGGCACCTGCAAGGTCAGTTTTTACATCACCTGGTTCTAAAAACTCAACTTCGGTAGTTAGTTTTATTACATTATAATCCGTAAACAACTTTACCATTGTGGGTAGGGGCTCACCAGCTACTGATAGATTTACCGGGTTAAGTGCATTTAAACCGGATAAAGATTTGATAAAATGTTTTTTGCCTTCCAGCATGAAATTTCCGCCTACCTCGTTTGCAAATAAAGAATCATAATATTTATTTTCTATGAGCCCATTAAGTTTGGTAACAGCAATAT